>JANNSB010000345.1:0-2838 GCA_031402175.1 Planctomycetaceae bacterium | reverse complement strand
GCCGCGAGCCTGCCAGCGGACGATATCGGCATCATGGCCCGCTTCCATTTCGCGACGCACACGAGAGACTTCGACAAGTCCCGCGCGTTCTACCGCAAGCTCGGCTACACGGAAGGTATGGGTGGATTTCCGCTGTCCAATACCCATCGGATGGCAGAGGCGCTCGGGATGTTCGACGTGTGCCAATACGAACTCGTCAAAGGCGAAGTGATCTCGCTGCCGGGCAGTCTGAACACCGCCAACATCGACCTGCTGCAATTCAAGATCCCGTACAACGATGCGCCGCCGTACGACCTGCCGAACCATCTGGGTATGGCTTATGCGGCACTGCTGACCACGGATCTTGCCAGCGACGTCGCCTACCTGAAGTCCGAAGGGGTCACGCTGCTGTCTGAGCCCTATGGCATTCCCGGAGACCGGTTCGTGTTCTTCCGCGATCCCGACGGCGTGCTGTACAAACTCGTCGAGGCGGCCCCACCGCACGGCGACAAGACCGCAAACATGCACCTGATCGCGATGAGCTACATCGGCATCAACGTCAGCAATCTCGAAAAATCGCTGAGCTTTTATCGATCGCTGGGATACACGCTGACGAAGCCGCTGGCGCAGCAGACGGGGTCGCTCGAAGAGGCACGTGCGTGGGGGCTCGATGCACCGTTTCAATTCAAAGGCGTCGACGTTGCCATTGGAAAGGGCGACAACCACGTGCTGCGGCTGGTGCAATGGATCAAGCCATTCAATGCCGATCCGCCATACCCGCCGCCGATCAATCACATCGGCATCGACCGCATCGCATTGTTGGTGCCGGACCTCGATCGCGCGGTCCGCATCTTGAAGACACAGGGCGCGAAATTCCTGTCCGAGATCGCGCCTTGCTGCTCGGGCACCGGCGACGACACGAGCGGCATCGTGCATGTTCTCGATCCCGACGGAAATTTCCTCGAACTCGTCGGACCGATTGCCAAGCAGCCGCTGCAGCCGCCGCCCGACGGCTGTCCGCCGCTTTCGATCAAGATGCCGCCGAAGCAGGATTCGTGAGCCGGCTACTTGCCGGTGCGCTGATTGTTGCGCTGGGCCTGCATACGATGTCCGCCAGAGCCGCGTGTGAAGCGCGGCAGTCTGCGCCAGGCCTCGAGTCGTCGTATGCGGTGGGCTGGGGGATCGACCAGCGCAACACACGCTATCAACCACGCTCTTCGATCGATTCGACAAACGCGGCGAAACTCACACTGAAGTGGGTCTATGGCCTGGCCAGCAGCACGCCACGCTCGTACCCGCTGATCACGCAGGACACGATCTATGTCGGCGACGGCGGTCGTGGACTGGTTGCACTGGATCGCGCGACCGGATGCGAGCGCTGGTTGCATGAACACGACGGCGCCATCAGCAGTGCAATCGTGCAGGGGCAGATCGGTGATCGGCACATTCTGCTCTACAACGACCGTATTAAGGGGCTGTATGCCGTTGACGCGGTCGATGGTGAACTCATCTGGCATGCGGTCGTGGCCGACGAGCCGATACCCTGGTACTCCGGCACGCCGCTGGTGACGAAAGATGCGGTATTCCTGCCTGTGGCTTCGCAGGAAGTCGGCCTGGCAATGAATCCGTTTTATGGTTGCTGTACCACGAGTGGCGGCATGGCCGCGTTCGACATCGCGACCGGTAAAAAACTCTGGTATCTGCCGACCATCGAAGCCGAGGCGCACGTCACGGGCAGCCACTGGGGATTCGTGCAGGAACATGGACCCAGTGGTGCGGCCGTATGGGGCGCACCGAGTTACGACGCTCAACGCGACTGGCTGTTCTTTGGTACCGGACAGAACTTCACGCATCCGCCCACCGACACGAGCGATTCGATTTTTGCCGTAGAGGCGAAAACCGGCAAAGTCGTCTGGCGACGCCAGTACACAAAAGACGACGTGTATACCGCGGCGTGCAACATCAAGGCGCTCAACCACCCCAATTGCGATGAGCCCACCGGACCGGATGTGGATTTTGGTGCGCCGACAATGTTGCTGCACACGAAGTCGCACCGTGAGTTGCTCGTCGGCGGACAAAAATCCGCTGACGTTCACGCGATGGATCCTGACACCGGTACGCCGGTGTGGACCCGGAAGCTGGGACGCGGCGGCATCATCGGCGGCGTGCACTGGGGCATGGCCGCCAACGAAGCGCTCGGACTTCTTTACGTGCCGATCAGCGACAAAGAGGTCAAGGGATTTCCCGCACCGGGTACAGCCGCGCCGGGACTTTATGCACTGGATGTGGAGACCGGCGATCAACGCTGGCGGTATACGCGGGAGTCACGCTGTGCCGACGAGCAATGTGTCTTCGGATTGTCGTCGGCGATCATTGCGGCCAACGACATCGTGGTCACCGGCAGCATCGACGGATTTCTGGAGGTCGTTGCCGCCGACACCGGGACGCTGCTGTGGTCCTACGATGCGTGGCGCGACTATTCGGCGGTGAATGGCGTCGCGACCAGCGGCGGTGCGTTCGATGCGCACGGTCCGATGCTCGCCGACGATCTGCTGGTCGTGACGTCCGGCTACGGTTATGTCGGGCGCCAACGCGCCGGCAATGCGCTACTGGTGTTTCAAGTCGGCGCGGAACAATGAGCGACGGATTGTTTCTGGCGGGGCGCCTGCGTCGGCTCGTTGCCACGCTGATCGACGCCGTGCTGGTGCCGTCGCTCACATTGGTGCTGGTCATGATCACCGGTGTCGTCGAAGACGCTGAAGACTACGTCGACAATGGCTGGATGGTGTGGGTGCTGTTGTTGGCAGTGGTGAGCTATCTGCTACTCAACGGCTACGGCCTCTGGCGACGCGGCCAGAC
>JANNSB010000344.1:0-4876 GCA_031402175.1 Planctomycetaceae bacterium | reverse complement strand
CTCGCAAAATCGTTGAGTTCTGTGTCAGACGCTCCACACTTGCGGCCCGCCGGGCTTCCGCCGAACATACGTATTGACGTTGATGGACCGCCACGGCAGCCACGCGACACCTTGTACGAGAGATCATGACAATTCGTTCCTCCGCAGCCTGGTGCCTCCCCTGTGTTGTTCTGACAGGGCTGTGTGGCCTGTGGCTGGCTCCGGACGCCGATAGTGATGATCGCGCCGAGCGAAACGGCACGGTCTCGTTTGCCACCCTGCAGGCGGAGTTCGTGCAGGATGTGCAGCCGATCATTCAGCGGTACTGTCTCGACTGTCACACAACGCTCGACAAGCAGGGGGAACTCGATCTCGAACGGTTCGCGAACTTCGACGCCGTCCGTACCGATCCGCCGGCGTGGCAGAAGGTCGCCCACATGCTGGCCAACGGCGAGATGCCGCCCGAAGATGCCGACCAGCCGGATGCGGCCGAGCGGCAACTGCTGGAAGAATGGGTGGGGAACTATCTCGATGCCGAAGCGTTTGCGAATGCAGGCGATCCTGGTCCGGTCGTGCTGCGGCGGCTCAACAATGCCGAGTACACGTATACGATTCAGGATTTGACGGGCATCCCCATCGAGCCGGCCCGCGAGTTTCCCATCGATGGTGCGGCCGGCGAAGGCTTCACCAACACCGGGCAGTCGCTGGTGATGTCCCCGGCTCTCGTCGAAAAGTACCTGTCTGCTGGCCGGGATGTCGCTTCGCACCTGGAGCTGCTCCCTGACGGCATTCGATTTTCGGAAGGCACGACCCGCAGGGACTGGACGAACGAAATCGTCTCGGAGATCCGCAGCATCTATCTGCAGAACACGAGCGCCAATCTCGACATGAGCGCGCTCAACACGTGGAGCGTCGCCAACCCCTTGAGCGTCACCGATGAAGACGGCCGCGTCGATCTCACTCTTTATTTCCAGGAGCTAATCGCCCACCGCGATGAATTGCTGCAGGACGTCAACCACATCGATCGCATCGCGGACGATGCGGGATTGAACCGAGAGTATCTACGGCATCTCGCCGACATGTTGACAACCGACAATGACAACTCAGTGTTGCTCAAGCACATTCGCGATCGCTGGCTCTCTGCCGGTGTCGACGACGCCGGGAGCCTGACCGCGGAGATTCGCACCTGGCAGGAGCAGCTCTGGAAATTCAACACGGTGGGCCATTTCGGCAACGTGCGACCCTGGCAGGCGGCGAACTCGCCCATCACGTCCGCTCGCGACTTTCGTGTGAAGCTCGAGTCCGCGGGTGAGCAGGACATCGTCATCCGGCTCGTCGCGAGCGAGGTCGGCGGCGCGAGTGAACCGGCGTTGATCGACTGGAGGAATCCCCGCATCGAACGGCCGGGTCGACCCACCGTGGCGCTGCGTGACGTCGCCGCGGTGTACGCCGCATTGTCGCAACTGCGCGAACAGGAACTCGCCAGCACCCAGCAGTATCTCGCGGCCGCGTTCGAGGCACGGATGAATCCCGATGCGTTCCAGGCCGAAGAACAAGCAGACGTGCGCGGTCTCGATCCGCGCCTGCTCTCGGCATGGCTCCGATATCTGGGCATCTCGAACGAAGAAGTGCAGATCGACGAGTACCTGCATCAACCGATGCAGGGGCCCTACGATTTCGTGAAAGGCTGGACGATTCCCGGGCTCGATGCGTTGTCGCTCGTGGCCAACTCGTCCGATCAGAAGGTGAACATACCGGGCGAGATGAATCCGCATCATGTAGCCGTACATCCCCGACCCGAACGCTGGATTGCCGCAGGTTGGCGCAGCCCGATCGATGGCACGGTCAACCTTCAGTCGCATGTGCGGCACGCTCACCCGGGGTGCGGCAACGGCGTAACCTGGTCGCTGGAACTGGCACAAGGCTCGCAGCGCCGCTTGTTGCAGTCGGGCGTGGTCGACCTCGGCGCCAACTCTAACGCGGGTCCGGTGGAGTCGATCGATGTTCGCGAGGGAGACCTCGTCTCGCTCATCATCGGTCCGCGCGATCGCGAACACAGTTGCGACCTGACGGAGATTGATCTGTCGATCACCGAGGCCGACGGCGACAAGCGAACATGGTCCCTGGCGGGCGATTGCGCGAACTCGATTTCGGCCGGCAACCCGCATGCGGACAGTCTGGGGAATGCCGACATCTGGCATTTCTACAGCGGTCTGATCGACGGCAGCGAGGCGATCCCCGTCATTCCCGAAGGGTCATTGGCGGCTCGCTGGCTCGACACTGACGATGCCGGCCAGGCCGATGATCTCGCTCGACAACTCGGCGAACTGCTGACGGCTTCCGCTGACGTGTCGGCACCCGATGCCGAATTGCGAATCCAACTGACATCGTTCACCGGCCCGCTCTTCTCGATTCTTGATCCATCGGCATTGGCTGCGTCGGCCTCAGTCCTCTCCAGCGACTACGGCGTCGACTCCGAGCGGTTCGGACGCGCGCCTGATGGTGCCACTGCCGGCGAAATGGACCTCGTCACCAATCCGTCCGAAGCCATTGAATTCCGCCTGCCCGCGGAACTCTTTGCAGGGGGCGAATTCGTCGTCTCCGCGGGTCTGAATGCCGCCGGCTCCGATCAGTCGGCCGTGCAGGTGCAGGTTGTTGTCGGCAGCCAGCCGACCGATGCGGCGGCTGGAGACAGCCTGCTGCCCGGCATTCCGGTTCTCGTCCGGGAAGGAAGTGCGGCAGCGACACGGATGGAACAGTCCCTCGCCGACTTTCGTGACCTGTTCCCGATCGCGATGTGTTACGCCCGCATCATTCCGGTGGATGAAACCGTTACGCTCGTGCTGTTTCATCGTGAGGACGAAGCCTTGAGCCGGTTGATGCTCGATGAGGCCGACCGCGAACGGCTGGACCGGTTGTGGACTCGCTTGCGGTTCATCAGCCAGGATGCGCTCATCAGCGTCAATGCGCTCGAGCAGATCATCGAGTTCGCCACGCAGGACGCCGACCCAACGGTCTTCAGACCCATGCGGGAATCGGTCTATCAGAAGGCGGAAGACTATCGGACCTGGGTCGTCTCCGCCGAGCCGGCACACGTTGATGCGATGATTGAATTCGCCGGCCGGGCCTATCGGCGTCCATTGACGGATGAAGAAAACAATCGGCTGCGAACGATGTACGCCGACCTGCGTGCCGCCGACATCCCGCACGAGGACGCCATCCGCCTGTTACTGACTCGCATCCTGTCTGCGCCTGCATTTCTCTATCGGCTGGAAGAACCAAGCGACGGAACCGCAGCGACGCCAGTCGCGGATACAGAACTCGCCACCCGGCTGAGCTACTTCCTCTGGTCGACGCTGCCCGATGATGAACTTCGCGGGTTGGCTGGTGTCGGTTCGCTGTCGAGTCCCGATGTGCTTCTCGCGCAGACTCGCCGCATGCTTGGTGATGATCGAGTCCGCAGGCTGGCGATCGAGTTCGGTTGCCAATGGTTGCACATCCGCGACTTCGATGAGTTCAATGAGAAGAGTGAGGAAGCCTTTCCGGAGTTCGCCGAACTGCGTGATGACATGTACGAAGAATCGATACTGTTCTTCACCGATCTCTTCCAGAATGACGGCTCGCTGCTTGATGTGCTTGATGCCGATCATACGTTTCTCAATCAGACGCTGGCCGAGCATTACGGCATTCCCGGCGTCGAAGGGGACCAGTGGCGTCGCGTCGACGGCGTCGATGCCTTCGGCCGGGGCGGCGTTCTGACGCAAGCGACGGTGCTGTCGACTCAAGCCGGCGCATCGCGCACGAGCGCCATCCTGCGCGGCAACTGGGTGTCGGAGACATTGCTGAACGAACGGCTCCCCCGCCCGCCGGCGAATGTGCCCATTCTGCCAGAGGCGCCCCCCGAAGGACTCTCAGAACGACAACTCATCGAGATGCACAGTTCGGCGCCGGAGTGCGCGAAGTGTCATGCCCGCGTCGATCCCTACGGCTTCGCACTGGAAAGCTTCGACGCGATTGGGCGCTTCCGCGAGATCGATGCCGAAGGGCAGCCGATCGACACGGACACCGCGCTGCGCGACGGCACTCCCATCGCCGGACTCGACGGCCTCACCGATTATCTCACGACGACTCGCCGCGACGACTTCGTGCGGGTGTTCTGCCGCAGGCTGCTGGGTTACTCCCTCGGCCGCGGCGTGATGCTCAGCGACGAGCCGTTGATCGATGAGATGATGCGACAACTCGCCGCCCGGGATTACCACGTCTCGGCCGCGATCGAAGCGATTGTGCTGAGCGAGCAGTTTCGGAAGATCCGTGGAATGGATGATCCCAGACAAACTGTCTTGACGGATGCGGAGTGAGGTTTGGACGATACTCACGGAAAAGATAGACCGCGGATGACGCGGATTGCGCTGGTTTTCGCGGATCGGAATCAACACACAACCTTATCAGTTTTTTTTCAGACCCGCGTTGACCCGCGTCATCCGCCTGATCAGCGGTCCATCAACACGCAATTGAAAGCACAGAATGCCCAACTACTCCCGACGCACCTTCCTCCACGGCCTCGGCGTCTCGATGGCGCTGCCTTGGTTCGAGTCGCTCCCCCTGCGGGCCGATGTGGCGGATGCCGCTGCGGCAACAACCGGCCCACCGACGCGGTTCGGCGTGCTCTTCTCGGGCAACGGCTTCCACAAGGACCACTTCTGGGCGCGCGGAACCGGCGCCGAAATGGAACTGGGCGAAGTCCTGTCGCCGCTGGCCGACTATCGCGAACGGATGCTCTTCGTTCGGGGCCTCTACAACGAAGAGGCTCTCAAGGGAAACATTCACAGTTCGCAGACTGGGAATCTTTTGTCGGGCGCGCCGCTCACATCGGGCGGAGAGATTCGTTCCGGCACCA
>JANNSB010000343.1:0-12135 GCA_031402175.1 Planctomycetaceae bacterium | reverse complement strand
CCCGCAGGTCCGTCCACAGATCGATGTCGAGCGACTTCGTGACGTGATAAAGCGCGAGGAACAACGACAGCGCCATGCCCGCTTCGCAGGCGGCAACCGTCAGGATGAAGATCGTAAAGGCCTGGCCTTCGTGCGTGTTGTGCATGCGGCTGAACGTGACCATGGTCAGCGCGACGCCGTGCAGCATCAGCTCGGCCGACAGCATCATCAAAATCATGTTCCGCCGCGTGAAGAAGCCGATGGCCCCGAGCGCGAACAGACCGGCGCCGATCGCCAGATAGGGAACAAGCTCGCCGTTCATAGGTTGCCCTGCTCCCTTCGCGGCGCGATCGCAATCGCACCGATGCTCGCAATGAGGAGCAGCGTTCCCGCCAGCTCCACCGCGAAGAGATAGTCGCCGAACAACGTCTTGCCGAGGCCGTGCATCGTCCCCAGTTGCTGATCGTCCTCCAGCCGGCTGAGAGAGTTTACCGGCACCGGTCCCTGCGTCGGTTTGGGCAGCGGCTGCCTGAGCGCAGTGAGCAGCGCGCCCAGCAGCAGGAACGATGTGGCCGTCGCCAGGAACGGGTGATGCGATTTGGAATCGTACGTCGCCGATCCTCCTTGCTGGGCCAGCATGATGACGAACAGGAACGTGACGATGATCGCTCCGGCATAGACCACGACGGTGGCAGCCGCCAGAAATGGTGCATCCAGCAGCAGGAAGAGTCCACAGACCGACAGTGTCGCCAGTGCAAACCAGAGCGCGCCATGCACCGGATTGCGGCTGGTGATCATCAGGGTGCCGCACAAGATCGCCCCGCCGCCGAACAGCCACAACAGTCCGATCGCCACCGAAGGTCCGGTGGGTTCGGCAAATGTGACAGTCGCGCCGATTCCGCCCGCGAGCAGCAAGAGCAGGCCGACCCAGCGCGAACGATCGGCCCGGCTCGGTGTGAGCCACCACACGCCGGCTGCAGCCACCGCCAGACAGGTCGCCGTGAGGTACGGTAACTCGTTCATGTGCGCCCCCTCGGCGGAGTTGAGGGATCTGGTGCGATAGTGCCGGGCGATGCCGCCTTGGCTGAACGATCGAATGTCTCGACGGACGTGGCGGGTGCCAGAGGCGGGAGTTGCACGAACTCGGCGGCGGGGCCGAGTCGACCACGGCCAGTTCGTACCGGATCCTTCGGATTGCTCTTCGTCTCGTCGTACACTTTGAGAAGCTTCTCTTTGTCGTACACGAGTTCGTTGCGCGTGGTGCCGGTCAAGTCGTAGATGTGCGTCAACTCGATGGCATCGACCGGGCAGGCTTCCTCGCACATGCCGCAGTAGATGCAGCGGAGCTCATCCAGCACGAACGACGCCGGGTACTTGTCGCGGTCAGGCCATTCGGGAGGAGCGGCCGCCGCCACGATGTCGATGCAGTTCGCGGGGCAGGCGGTGGCGCACAACATGCAGGCGACACACTTCACGCGGTCCTGTTCGTCGCGGTTCAGGCGATGCACGCCGCGATAATGAACCGGCAGGTCGGGCTTCACTTCCGGATACTGCTGCGTGACCGTGCGGCGATCGGTGACGTGCTTGAGCGTCGTCTTGAGTCCCTCGATGATCGCCGGCACGAACGTCGCCTCCCAGAAACCGAGTTCCGGTTCTTCGACCCAAGTGATGTCGGATGCTGCTATCGGCATGACTGTTGGACAATAGTCGTTAGACGTAGGTAACCCGAAGCGTTAGCGAGGGGACGTGAAAACTCGTGTTGTTCGACATGCGGGTGCCTTGCGGAGTTTGATGATCGTCGATTCATTTCGTTGTTTGTTTGACTTCGCCATCCCACTCAAAAACGTACTCTCACTTGTGTGTCTTGTCTCCCGACGCCCTCACTAACGCGTCGGGTTACCATTGATCATCTAATGCCCTCTGCCAACCAACTGCGGAGCCAGCGCGCGTTGCCTGAGCTCCACTCGCTTTGCATTCACGCTGATGACTCCGGCCAATGAAAAGATCCCCAAGGACAACGGCAACAGCCACCAGCGGCTCCAGCCGAACTGCAATACCGTCATCACGCAGACCACATTCGCCAGCGCCAGCGGAATCAACACCTTCCAGGCCAGCCCCATCAACTGATCAAATCGAAATCGCGGAATTGTCCAACGGATGAACATGATGAGCACGATGCACATCCCGACCTTGCTGAGCAACACCAGCAGCTTGACGGCCCACGCAGCCGTGTACGCGCTGTCGGCCTCGGCGATACCAGGGAAGTGCCAGCCGCCGAAGAAGAGAATCGCCGTCAAGAAGCTGATCGTGATGACGTGCGTGTATTCGCCGAGGAAGAACATCGCGAACTTCATGGCGCTGTATTCGGTGTGAAAGCCGCCGACCAGCTCCTGTTCGCACTCCGCGAGGTCGAACGGCAGGCGGTTCGATTCCGCGAGCGCGGCGGTGAAGAAGATGAGGCACGCCAGCGGCTGCACCCAGACATTCCAGGCGGCGAATCCGCCGACCGCCTGCTGCGTCTGGACATCCTCAAGGTTCAGCGTCCCGGCAAGCAAGGCGACTCCCAGCACCGACATCCCTAGCGGGATCTCGTAACTGATGACCTGAGCGCTCGCCCTCAGCGAACCCAGCGCGCTGTATTTGTTATTCGAAGCCCAACCGCCGAGTACCACGCCATAGACGGCAAGGCTCGTCACCGCGAATACGAACACCAGTCCGATATCGACGTTCGGAACAATGATGAAACGCAGCCACTCGGGAGCCTGATCGACCGGCCCGAAAGGCACGACGGCGAACGCCAGCATGCTGGTGAACACCGACATCATCGGGGCCGCGAAAAACAGCACCTTGTCGACGTGCGAAGGGACCACTTCTTCCTTGAGCAGAAACTTGAGGCCGTCGGCCAGCGGCTGCAGCAATCCGAACGGCCCGACGCGGTTGGGGCCGATGCGGTCCTGCATCCACGCCGAGACCTTGCGCTCGACGAGAATCAGGTACATGACCGCGACCAGTATCCCGCCCAGGGCGGCGGCAATCGTCACGAGTGTGATGAGCAGTTCATTCATGAAACCGTCGCGCGCTCCACTTCCTGATCGAGAAACACGCCATCCTCGGGAACACGGCCGCCGGCGAAACCAGCGAAAGCCGGAATCGCCGCGGCCATCTCTTCCCGCACTGCCGCCGCGCGGAACAATCCCGGTCTCTCACACAGTTCCCAGAGAATGCGGCCATCGGGGCGTGCGTCACCCGGACCACGAATCGCCCGCTTGATCTCCTGCGCCAGTCCCGCGTGATTGACGAACGTGCCATCACGTTCGGCGAACGCGCCGCTGGCCAGCACGAACGTCGCCCGCTCCGTGGCGGCGGAGGGAAAGATATCCTGCACGGCGAGCGTGGTCGCGCCGGCCAGCGCGGTCGCCTGTTCCGTTTCAATCCAGCCTCGCGGGTCGCCGCCGACGATATAGGCCGCGTTGACTTTCTTGGAGGCAATGAATCCGACAGCCTCGTCGAACGAGAGGATCTGATCCGTGAAATGCGCCAGCACCGCCTCGACCCCCCGGCGATTCGGACACTTCTCGGCCCGTATCGTGAACTTGACGTTGGCTTGCGGCTTCCCTCGCACATCTTTCGGGTAATGATCGTCTACGCCGATAACATCCACCGGCCCCAACGCCAACATCGCCTGGGGCGAATGCTTTTTGAGGAAAGAGGCCAGCAAGTACGCCTCTTCGACCGTCATCCAGGGTGAGAAGATGCCCGCCAGCTTGCCACCTTCACGGGCCGTCTTTGTGAACGCGCTGCGCAAGGCGGGGAGCACCGTATCCCAGCCGCGGGCGATAGCCTTGCCTCCCTCGCGCTGTTCCGCGGAACGCAATCGGCTGTCGGAGTGAATGTACTTCCAGCCGAAGCGGCCTTCATCGCACATGAAGTGCCCCTGCGCCTGCTCGTTCGGCCGCGGGCGCAGCCGGTACAGGCGCTCTTCATTCTGATCGACATGAATGCTGCACCCCGTGCTGCAGTCGGGGCAGACGCTGTTGGCCGACTTGAGCCACCACACCCGCTGCTTGTACAGAAAGTCCTTGCTGCACAGGGCGCCGACGGGACAGAGGTCGACGACGTTCCCCGCCAGTTTGTTGTTGCAGGGCTCTCCGGGGAAAATGTCGATCTCCGTGTCGGTTCCCCGGTTGATGATCTGCAATTCGGCGGTCCCGCTCACCTCTCGCGTGAACCGCACGCACCGGCTGCACATGATGCAGCGATCGGTGAACAGCGTGATCTGGTCGCCGATGTGATCCTTATCGGGCTTGAGGTTCTTTGGCTCGTTCAGCCGGCTGAAGCCGCGGCCGTGCTGAAAACTGTAGTCCTGCAAGAAGCACTCGCCGGCCTGATCGCAGGTGGGGCAGTCGAGCGGATGGTTCAGCAGCAGGTATTCGAGCGTGGCCTTGCGGGCTTCCTTCACCTTGTCGCTGTCGGCGACGATGACGGTGCCATCCTTGACCGGCGTCTGGCAGCCGGGGACGAGTTTGGGAACCATCACTGTGGTGCCGTCGGGTTTGCGGTCGCCGACCTCGACGAGGCACATGCGACAACTCGCGACGACTGTCAGCGCGGGATGCCAGCAGTACGCGGGGATGTCGTAGCCGATCTTCGCGGCGGCCTGAATGCAGTTCAGGTGCTCGTCGGCTCCGATTTCGACTGCTTGATTGTTGACGTAGACCGTGGGCATGGATTGGAGTGTCTTGGCTATCTGGCTTTGTCCGAAGGCGGCCACTTGTTCATGGTTTGGCGGCTCTCCGGAGTATTTCTACGTCTTTCAGGTCTTGTTCACGTCCCGCCGCCAGTTTTGAAAGGATCAGATCGTCTCGACTGATGAAGTGCACCGTCAATTCATCGACAGAGATGGAATTCTTCCTGCTCCAGGCATCCTCAAAGTCGATTCCGGAGACTTCCATCATCACGTCGACACGCATCGGCGGTCGTCCCATTTGATAGAAGTAACCTCGCTCTGTGAAATCCTTGACCGACAATCCCGCCAACGGCGCACCGAACTCCTTCAGGGCTGCAAACACGGCACTCGCATTTGTCGGATCGATCGCGATCCACAGGTCCAAGTCCTTCGTCCAACGTGGTTCCGAGTACAGCATCACGGCATATCCGCCGATCACAAGGTAGCGCACCTCATGTCGGTCCATAATGCTCAAAAGTTCTTTGAAGTCGGGGCTGCGAAGCATCGTTTTGTGTCAATAATCTATGATCCAGAATCATCTCCCACACAGCGTCGAAGATGGCGTTACTGCCTGCGGCCTGCCAGAAAGCTACGTCCCATTGCCGATCGTCTGACTCGAAGCGGCCATAGTGCTCTTGAATGGGAATGATCTCGGGCATCGGCATCGAATTGATGGAGTATTGATCAACGGCTCGGCAATCGTGCTTCAATGAGCCGACATGAGTTCCTGTGCGGACGTGACGCTCTGGTGTCCGCCGCGAATGTAATCCTCGAAGTCCGCACGAAACTTGGTGATCGCGTTCTTCACCGGCCAGGCGGCACCGTCCGACAGTCCGCAGATGGTGGTGCCCGGCATGATTCCCATGGAGGCGGCCACTTCGGTGAGCAGATCGAGATCCTCCATCCGTCCCTCGCCGCTGCGGATGCGGGTGAGGATGCGGGTCATCCAATTCGTTCCCTCGCGACACGGCGTGCATTGGCCGCACGATTCGTGCGAGAAGAATCGGCAGCAGTTGAACAGCACATCGACCATGCTTGTCTGATCGTCAATGACCACGACGGCCGCGGTTCCCAGCCCGAGGCAGCCGACGCGACCGGGGCCGGCGAAATCGAGCGGCGTGTCGAGTTCATCAGCCGAGAAGAATCCCATGCTGATGCCGCCGGGCACGACGGCCTTCGCCTTGCGGCCTTTCCAGACGCCGCCGCCGTGTTCGTCGATCAATTCGCGAGCGGTCACGCCCATCGGGAGTTCGACGCAACAGGGTTTGTTGACGTGGCCGCTGATGCAATACAGCTTGGGACCGTAGCTGCCGGGATCGCGCGGGTTCTTGGGATCGGGCGGCACTCCCATCGATTTGAACCAGTCGACGCCGCGCCGCAGAATCTGCGTCACGCAGCAGAGTGTCTCGACGTTGTTGACGATCGTCGGCTTGCGAAACGCGCCTTCGACTGCGGGGAACGGCGGCTTGATCCGCGGCCAGGCCCGCTTGCCTTCGAGACTTTCAATGAGCCCGGTCTCTTCGCCGCAAATATACGCGGCCGCTCCGCGATGGAGAAAGATGTCGAGATCGAGTCCCGATCCGAGAATGTTCTTGCCCAACAGTCCTGCGGCATAGCATTCATCGACCGCCGCCTGGAGCACGCGATAGCTGCGACCGTATTCGTACCGCAGGTAGAGGTAGGCCGTGTTCGCGCGAATCGCGTGACAGGTGATGATGATCCCCTCGATGAGCTGATGGGGATCCTGCTCCATGAGGATGCGGTTATTGAACGTGCCGGGTTCGCTTTCGTCGGCATTGACGCACAGATAAATCGGTCCGGTGTAGCCCTTCGGAAGGAACGTCCACTTGAGTCCGCAGGGGAAGCCCGCGCCGCCGCGACCGCGCAGGCCGGAATCGATCACCATCTTGGTGATGTCGGCGGGAGGCATTTTGAGCGCCTTGCGCAACGCCTCGTACCCGCCGTCGGCCTGATATCCCGCCAGGGATGTCGGGTCCGGCTTGTTGATGCGTTCCAGCAGTACGGGTTGAAACTGAGGCACTGAATTATGATGCAATCGTTATTTGCCTGTTGAAGGATTGAACGGTCGCCGACTCTTGCGTTTCAATCAGTTCTATGCGGAAACCCGCGTTCTGGATGTCGTCGATGGCGGATTGGATCGCCACTTCAAGTGATTCGGCATCCCGGTTGAAAGCTGCCTGGCACTTTCCGCGTATGCGCCCAATGGTGGCGTCCCCGCAGCCGGCTTCGTAAAGCCGGTTTACGTCATCCTCATTCAAATCTTCTGTGTCGATGTAGATCGTAAAATCGAAGGTTTTCATTGCTTCTTCCCTTGAGTGCAAAGCTCCACATTGCGTCGAATCACCCGGGCGTGTCCTTCCGGGTTCCTTGGAGTACTCCACACGGAAAAATGGCACTTACATTCTCGCGGGCAGTACAGGCGACAGAATGCGTGTCCTTTGCTCATTTTAGCATTCCATCCCTGATCTTCGGCATATCGGATTGCCTCTTCTATGTGCTTATTGCCTCTTCTATGTGCTTATTCGGGTGGCGTGATCGTGGCATTTGGTGATGGACTTGATCACAGGAATTCAGGCTCAAAGCTTCCGCAGGAGTTCCGCCGCCGATTCATCCGTCAGATTCACATGGCATTCATCGTCCACCAGCAGGCACGGCGCGCCTTCGCAGGCCCCGAGGCACTCGGCATACTCGACGGTGATGCGGCCGTCCGCCGTCGTTTCGCCGGGATGCACGTCATATTTGTGGCAGATCCCTTCCAATAACTCTTCGCCCCCACGGAGCGCGCACGAAATGCTGCGACAGACCCACACGCGATGCTTACCCAGCGGCCGCTCCGGTTCGCGGAAGAAGCCGTAGAACGACATCGTGTCGTAGATCTCGGAAGGATGCCGTTCGAGCAGTTCGGCAATTTCCTTGATCGCCTCCAGGCTGACGCAGCGATAGGCATCCTGCACCAAATGCAGAGCCGGCAGGGTGATCGCCTGCTTGCTCGGATACCTGGGAAAGTAATCCCGAATCTTCTGACGGATTTCTTCGGTTAACGCTGACATGACACTCTCTGTTTGTCATTCGTCACTTGTCATTCGTCATCCGGAAAGGGTTCGCGCGGTGAACCCCAAATGACTAATGACAAGTGACCAATGACCTCCTATCGATCCAATTCGGCGGCAATGATATTCAAACTTCCCAAAACCGCGACCACGTCGCTGAGGGTGTGCCCGCGAATCAGTTCCGGAAACACTGAAAAATGGATGAACGACGGGGGCCGTGTGCGCGCCCGATAGGCCCGGATCGTGCCGTCGCCGACGATGTAGAACCCAAGTTCGCCGTTGGGCGATTCTGTCGCGGCGTAGACTTCCTCCAGGGGCACGTCGTACCCCCGGTTGGGCATGATGACCTCGAAGTGCTGAATCAGTCCCTCGATACTGCGATAGACTGCGGGCTTGGCAGGCAGCACGACATCGCTAATGGCTGAGACGTTCACCGGGCCGGCAGGAATGTTTTCGAGAGCCTGCTCGATGATCTTCACGCTTTCGAGCATCTCGGCCATGCGGACCAGATACCGCGCATAGCAGTCGCCGGCCTGCGAGCAGATCACCTTGAAGTCGAAGTCGGCATAGGCGAGGTACGGCTCGTCTTTGCGCAGGTCGCGAACGATTCCACTGGAGCGGGCCAAGGGGCCAGTGACGCTGTAGCGCTTGGCCATTTCGGGGGTCAACACGCCGATCCCCTTGGTGCGGTCGATGAAGATGCGGTTCCGCGTGAGCAGCTTGTGCACCTCGGCATGCGTCGGCAGAAAGCCCTTGATGAACTTGCGGACCTTCTCCACCCAGTCGTTATTGACGTCGAACAGCACGCCGCCGACTCGCGTGTAGCTGCTGTGAAACCTCTGCCCCGAAGCGTACTCGACGATGTCGTAGATGTATTCCCGCTGCTGGAAGAAGTAGAGGAATGCGGTGAACGCCCCCAGATCAAGCGCGGTGGTGCCGGTGTTGAGCAGGTGGTCGTGCAGCCGCATCAGTTCCGCGAGAATGGTGCGCAAATACTTGCAGCGCGGCGTCAACTCGATCCCCAACAGTTTCTCCACCGCGTGATGCCAGGCGATCTCGTTCGCCAGCGGGGAGATGTAATTCATCCGGTCGACGATCGTGACGTACTGGTTGAAGTCCAGATGCTCGCCGAGCTTCTCGAAGCCACTGTGCAGGTAACCGATGTGCGGGACGGCATCGACCACTTGCTCGCCATCGAGCGTCAGCACCAGGCGCAGTGTCGTATGCGTCGCGGGATGCTGCGGCCCGAAGTTCAACGTCCAGACGTACTCCCGCTCGGGAGCGTCTTGCGTGAGCGGATCGACGAGACTGAGAGGCATGCCAGGGGTTGGGGATCAGGAGTCAGCTCGATTAATCACCGGGAAATTATGTCGCTCGCCGCGGCCTTGCAGCGGGTAGTCTTTCTGTAACGGGAAGGCGGTAAACTCGTCGGGCATCAGGATGCGGCGCAGGTCCGGATGTCCTCGAAACACGATGCCGAACATGTCGTAGACTTCTCGCTCCATCCAGTTCGCGCCGCTCCACAGGTGAGTCACGGTGGAAAGCTCCAGGTGCGGCGGATTGACAAACGTCTTGACGATCAATCGCTCGCCGCTCGACATGTCGAGCAGCATGTAGACCACGCCGAAGCGATCGACTGCATCGGGGTATTCGAGATAGTCGACGGCCGTGATGTCGATGAGCATGTCGAAGCCATGCTCGTCGCGCAGCGCTCGCAAGACAGCGGTCAGGCTCTGGGCGGGCACGACGAAACGCCGGTTGTCCCGAAACTGACTCTCCGTAATCGTGCATCCCACGCGTGCCGCCAATACCGGGGCCTCAACCATGTGCTGGCTCCTTCATCGTCGCCGGAATGTCGAGCGGGATCAAACCCGCCGCGTCACGCATCCGCTGCAGTTCATCGGGATCGAACGGCGCGGGACCAGTGGCGGTCGTGCGGGCGGCGAATTCGCGTCCCATCAACGTGCCCGTCTGCTTGATGTGTGACTGCATTGCGATCAGCGACGCCAGCAATTGCTCCGGCCGTGGTGGGCAGCCGGGGATGTACATATCCACCGGAATGAATCGGTCCACTCCCTGTACGACGGCATAGGTATCGAACACACCACCCGTGCAGGCACAGGCACCCATCGAGATGCACCATTTGGGTTCGGGCATCTGCAGCCAGATCCGCTGCAACACGGGGAGCATTTTCATCACGACGCGCCCGGCGACGATCAAGAGGTCGCATTGACGGGGGCTGAATCGCATCACTTCAGCTCCGAAGCGGGCGATGTCGTGCCGGGAAGCGGCCGTAGCCATCAATTCGATGCCGCAACAGGCGGTGGCGAAGGGCATGGGCCACAGCGAGTTCGAACGCGACCAGTTGGCCGCCGCATCGAGCTGAGTGATGAAGATATTCTCCGGTAGTCCTACCGCCATCGAAACACTCCCTTGCGCCAGGCATAGACGTAGGCAATGACGAGCGTCGCCATGAACACCAGCATCACGCCGTACACGGTATCGCGCAATTCTAGCGGAATGCCTGCGGGAGCAAACGCACTGACCGCCCAGGGATACAGAAACAGCAGTTCCACGTCGAACACGAGAAACAGGATCGCCACCAGGTAGAATTTGACGTCGAACGGCTGCCGGGCGTCGCTGATCGGGTCCATCCCCGATTCATACGGCATCTGCTTGACCGGCGTCTTCTTGCGCGGCCCGATCAGGTGCGCCAAGACGATGTTGGTCAGCACGAAGCCAACGAGAACCAGCGCGTAAACCAGGAGCGGGGGAAGCTCGACCATCTTGGACCGCAACTGCCTTTCGCGTCTCTATCGCCTGTAATTCGTGGTTTTCGATTGGCCAACAATGCCCATCGGGCAACGCTTGCTCGTTGGCCTTTTGATGGGTTGTATACGACTAAAACGTCTCCCAGCAGAATCATGACGAAGCGTCCCCAACGAGGCCAGACCGTTACCGGTTTCCCACGTTTGAGATTCAAGATTTCGCCGTGCAGGCACCATCGGGGCATTCGCGCGATGACCTGGCTCGTTGGCTGAAACTGACCGGAAGTCCGCTCGCACACTCCGAACGGAAGCAGGTCTCTGCGAGCTCTCGTCCGATGTCGTCCACCCTCCCGGCGTCGGCGGCAGGATGCCGCCGGTTCGGCGCAACCGCGACAGTAGGGGTAGAGTCCGAGTGAACGTACGGTGGCGCTTGGCGGATCATGTGTCCGTCGACGTGCGCTGCAGCGACCGCCAGCCGGGGGGAGGCATGTTTCCGTCCGGGGGATGTGTGCACACAATCGTGTCGCTGCGCCGCGAGCCTACCAGCCACTGCGTTACCGTTACCCTATCACTCACAGGGCCGGCCGGTCCGTTTTTTTGAAAGTCAGGGCAGAGGGAGTAGTGGATGACATCCTTCCACTACTCCCTGCTGCCTCTTTCTACTGTCAATTCGCTACTCGCTGCGCTCCATTCGCTCTGGAGCGATCGGTCGAACACGCCTAAACTGCGGCGAAATCTGACTTTCTGCGTTCCCGTCGTGCCAGGCAATCAATAACCGGTTGCCCGCTGCGTATCATACGAACGGGGAAAGGAAGCCAATTCTGTCGCGGAACTTGTATGAGTTCCGTCTCATTCGGTCGTCGGAGTCCGCACGAGTTCTGCAACACAACTTCATCATGATCACACCACTCTTGGCCGACGAGGAACTGGCGATCTGGCTGAACAACTTGTTGGGCCAGGTCAGCGAATGGTCGACTCCGTTCATCGTGCTGATGCTTATGCTGCATATTTTCGCGTTCGTGTTCTTGTGGCTCTGGGCCAGGCGCGATCTGCGGCAAATCGCTTCGTGCCTGTTCGACTTTACCAAAGGGCTGAGGAACCAAAGCCTCTTGGGTTCGACGGTGCATCTGTCCGACCAGATCGAGGCCTTTCTGGCGGATGTCAACGATGTACTGGACGATCCGTCGCGACAGGCCGACCGGCGGTCGCTGCTCGACCGGATGAAAATCCTCGACGAGCATCGGCACTACCTGCACTCGATGCGGTTCGAGACGACCTACAACATCGCGCGCACGATGATCGAGTCGTACACGTTGATGGGCATTCTCGGCACCATCATGGCCATCGGCGCCGCGTTGCAGACGGGAACTTCGGAACAGGCGACGTCTGTCGGCGTGATCGTTTCGCGGTTCGGCGAGGCGATCTGGAGCACGTTCGCGGGCCTGATCGGCGCCATGCTGCTGATGTTCGTGAATAGTTGCGTGGAGACGACGTTCGGCCGACTGTCCGAGAACCGCGAGCATGTGCGGGAAACGGTTGCCCGCGCCAAGCGGGAACTGTCGATCCGTTCGGAGCAGGAACAGGAGGTGCA
>JANNSB010000342.1:0-7038 GCA_031402175.1 Planctomycetaceae bacterium | reverse complement strand
TGGACCGAAGGCAATGTCGCCGCCCTGGCGCATGAGTGCGTCTATTGTCAACTTGATGAGGCCGCGATCGCGTATTTTGATTTCGCAATCAAGGAAAACCAGCGGACTCAACCGAACCAGGGCATCGGCAGCGGCACCCTGTCGTACTACTACTACGAACTCGCGCTGGCCCACAGCAGACTGGGGCATACAGCGGAGGCAGTCGATGCGGCATCGGCGGCTATCGTGTCGTGGGGTGCCGACGATCAGAACCGGACGGATGCCCTTAACCGGCTGAATCAGGTGTTTGCTCAGGCGCAGGATCTCGATGCCTACGTCGCGACGGTGGACGCGAAAGCGACGGCGACCGGTGAGGACAGTCCGATCATCCGCAAGGCGGTCGGCGTCACCTATCTGGGGCGTGAGAACTTCGCCGAGGCGGCCCGCAACCTGGAGATCGCGCTGGAACTCGGCTCGTTCGATGCCGACCTATACGACCAGTTGCTCACCTGCTACGACCGCCTGGAACGCACCGAGCAGGCGATCGACCTGCTGCTCGCGCGGCTCGATTTCGAGCGGCATAACTTCGCCCTCTATGCCCAACTCGCCAACCGATTGGCGAGCGACCCGGCGGCTGTCGAAAGGGCGTACACTTCGATCGTCGAAGCGTCGCCCAACGAGGCCGAGAACCATCAGGCCCTGGCTCAGGTCCGCGAGGGGCAGGGGGCGTGGCCCGAGGCCGTCGAACACTGGGAACAGGTGGCCGAGCTGCGTTCACTCGAACCTAATGGCCTGTACGGACTGATCCACGCCCAGATTCAGGCCGGCCAGCTCACCGACGCCCGCGAGTCGCTGGAGACGCTGAGCGAGACCGAATGGAACGGGCGGTTCGAGGATGAAGTGCGAAGCAAAGTCGATGAACTCCGCCGGGAACTGGAGATGGCGATGCAGTGAGCGGCCGGGGAATGGAGTCCAGCTTTTAGGCTGTCAGCAATAGGCAAAAGCCTAGGCTCCAATCCTGGCTCGCTTACGTCTCAATATCCAGATCCTCAATCTTCCGGCACAGGCCCGTCCGACCGCCTTACGCCGCGTGCCATGCTCACATCGCTCGGGAGGGTGAGGATGTGAATCGGCAAGAGACCTGCTTGCCCATTGCGGCAAGCATGGTACACGCAATAATCAACCTGACACCCGCCGTCTAACCAGATTAACCCGCACGGACAGGCGCCGCGCGGGATGAGTGACCTACGAATTCAGAACCGGCTTGGCAGGTCGCGAACCCGCGGCATTGTCCGTGTCGGGTTGAACCGCTTGTTGGGCGGGTTGTTCTGGATCGTAAGTCAAGCGATCACGAAATTGTTGCTGAAACTGCATCAAATACGCGACCAGTTTTGCCGGGTCGTGATCGCAACTGGCGGAGATGCGGTGGCGAATCTCACGGATTTCGTCGATGACGGGATCAGGCATCATTGGTTTCATGATCGACTCCGAGTAATTCCAAGGGCGTGACGAGCGCTGGCACAAATAACCCCAGCAAGTTGTTGACTCGGCGAATGTGGCCGAACTTGTTGGCGTTGGCGAGATGTTGGCAGTTCCAAGTCACAAGGAAATCACATTTGTGGAACGACGCGATGGCCAAGTGCAGCGCATCTCCGGTGGGATCTGCTGGCATCACTCTTTGTTGAATGTAGCTTGCGGCAATGTCCGTGATCGCCTGTTCGATGGGCAAGATTGGCAAATCACGAATCAACGACAATCGTTGGGCACTTCGTTCGGGGATTCCGGCCGACAACTCGTTAATCACCGCCGGACTGGTGAGCAATTCGTATTTTGCGGGTGCTCCTTCCCACCACTGCCGAGTCCAGTCCCGGCGAGCAACAATGTCCGGAGTGGTTCGCAGTTCGTGATAGAAGCTCGGAATCGAGGTTTCGACGTAAACACGCGGCCTTTGCATGAATGTAAGATACCATTCGGAGTGCCCCATCAAAAGTCGTTGAATTCAACGACGGGCGACACTGTCACTTCCAATGTGTCCCCCTGGCTTTGCCGGCTTTACCAGTGCGAATGGCGACTCGATCCTCACTGCGATACACGTCGGCGCGTCCGTTGTCGAGGCGGCGTCCATCCACTGAATCATCCCCACTTCGCGATCGTACTGGCGCACACTTTCTCGCTCGCCCATCTGTGTTACCATCGTTCACTCGAACCGCACGGCCTGTACGGCCTGATCCACGCCCAGATTCAGGCGGGACAACTCACCGACGCCCGCGAGTCGCTGGAGACCTTGAGCGAGACCGAATGGAACCGGCGCTTCGAGGACGAAGTGCGCAGCCAGATCGAGCAGCTTCGCCGGGAACTGGAGATGGCGATGCAGTGAGCGGAAGGGAAAGGAGTCCCGCCTTTAGGCTGCCGGCAGGGTGGCCCGGTCACTCATGGCCGGGTCGCGCAGGGACAGGAAGCCTCTCCATCGGCGTTCCTCCGTGTGGATAAGTTGATCAAACACCGACCGCACATGATGCAGCTTCTTGTGCTTGCGGCACCCAGCCAACAAGCGGCTGGGCCACCCCGCGGAGTTGACGGAATTTGATCGCAGCCGCTGTCGTGAGAGCAGGATCTCACGCTTCGTCCGTGAGGCACACAGCCTGACCTACACTTACTACCACTCGGCAGGCATCTCGCACCCAAGAAATGGCTTGCCGCGAACGACATAGTAGATCGGAACCAGTGACAGGCTGAGGACACACGTCCCGAGGAACATCAAGAAGAAAGACAACCAATGTTCATTCCCCGCCGCGTAGCGGACCTTGGCCGCATTAGGATTGCCGGGCATGTAGACGATCCGGACGCGGTCTCCCTCGTTCGGGATGAACCAGCCGGTCGTCGTCTGCCCTTTCGCCTCGTACACATTCCCATCGACCTCGAACGTCGCGGCCGTCGAATACAGCGGATCTTCGTTTACGGTCTCCGCAGCACCGCCTCGGGTGATCTGATAGACGTTCTGATATTCCTTGGACGCCTTGATGACGCGTCCCTCCGCTTCGGCGGTGTACGCGCGATACGGTTGGCTCTCCGCGTTGAACCAGTAAGCGGCGAACCCGATGATGCCTAAACCGCCCAGCAGACCGATCGCACAGCCCGCCAGTGCTTCACGCTTCGTCTTGTACTGCATCTGACATGGTCCAGGGATTGGAGGCTAGAAAGCCGAACGACGAAAAGAATTGAGCCGCTATCTCTTGCCTCGATGATATCTGAATTCACCAGAAAATCGACAAGCAGGAGATTGTTGATGGTGTGGCTCGTGCGTGAAGTGATCGAGATTTTGGTTTGGATAATGATACCCCAGCCGATCGTAGGGTCAGCGTTGGTTCTCGTTTGCTGGGGCCATGATGATCAATCAAGCGGATACCGTATCGCGCGCCCCCGCCACACCGCCGCGTGCCGCTCACATCGCGCAGCTGTGTGAGCAATTGAATCGACAAGAGACATGCTTGCCCAAAGCGGCAAGCATGGCACCCGTAATGATAAGCATGCCACTCTGCCGCCGCCCCGATAGCAGAGCTATCGGGGCCACCCACGAGTGACAAGTCACTTGGTCACTCCCAGTTGCTCGCCGAGCCAAATCGGGGATAAGGAATGGTGACGAATCTGTTCCGCCGACTCCACGTAATGTCCTCTGCCAAACGCCGCGTGGAGCCCCTGTCTGCGAATCCGTCGTACCCGTACTGCAAAGACTCCAGCGCATACCAATAGGCATACGGCAATAGCACCGAAGAGGTCTTCCGGTCGAACCTGATCTTGAAACAATGCTCCGACTACCAATACTGCCACGAATAGTGATGTTGGCAACAAGCACCCCAGCCATAGACATCCGGCGTCAAAGGCTTGTTGTCCCATGCTTCTTACGTGCACCGGGAACTTCATGGAGTGCTGGCATTCGGGGCAAACGGATTCAATCTCATGCTCACCGGGCAAAGCGGGCGCACGGAGTGTGACTCGGCGCGCCTTGAATCGAGTGACGATCTGATCCGCCCTGAACAGCGAACCGGCGACAGTCTGTCGGCTGACTTCGCACCATAACAACAGGGTGATGGTGTCGTTCCCCGACTGAAAGGATTGAGATTCCCCGTTGATCATCGTTCCAGAAATGCCTCGACGCTGTGATTGCTATTGCTGAAAGTGAGGGAGATGACGGAATCAAACCCGCAGTTCTTCGTCCCCGCCCTTGAGAACTGCCGCATACCGCATCCGAATCGGCTGCACGACCTGCGCCACGAAGGCGTCCACCTGTTCCGGCGCTCGGCCGACCTAGCGCGAGGCATCGAGAGTTTCAGGTATCGAAAGGCCGGCGGTGTGGCTGGGGCGTGAAGTGATCTGGACTTTGGCTTGTGTGATGATAGCCCCAGCCGATCGTGGGGTCGACGATGGTTCGGGCGGGCTGAGGCCATGATGATCGATCGATGTGGGAAACTGGTCTCGCGTCCCAGCCACTCCGTTCTCAGGCTGTCGCCAGCAGGCTGAAGCCTGGACTCCAATCCCTGATCCTGCCTCACGTCTCAATATCCAACTCCTCAATCTTCCGGTACAAGCTCGACAGCCCCAGCTTAAGCCGTTTGGCCGCTTCGCGTTTGTCGGGCCACTGGCGCAGCACGCGGGTGATGTGCAGCCGTTCGTAATGCCGCAGCGCGTTGCGCAGGTCGTCGGTGTCGGGGAGCGGCTGGCCCATGCCGAGCAGTTCGGGCGGCAGGTCCGAAGGCTCGATGGCGGTGGCGTCGCACATCATTACGGCCCGCTCGATCGCGTTGTCGAGTTGTCGGACGTTCCCCTTCCATTGAGCCGACATGAGGAGGCGAATCGTTTCGCTAGTCGCGTTCACTACTCGCTTTCCCATAACGCGGGAATGCTTGGCGATGAAGAAGTCGACCAGTTCCGGAACGTCGTCGAGCCGCTCGCGCAGCGGCGGGATGCGAATTTTCATGCCGTCGAGGCGGTAGAACAGGTCTTCCTGGAACGACCCTTCGCCCACCATCCGCTGCAGGTCGTGGGTCGACGAGGCGATGATTCGAGCCGCCACCGGATAGGTGTTCGAGCCTCCCGTCGGCATGCTTTCCTGGAATTCGATCGCCCGCAACAGCTTCGTTTGCACTCCCATCGGCAATTGCGATATTTCGTCGAGATAGACGGTCCCATCTCCCGCCGACTTCAGGATCCCCGGCTGTGCCGACTTGCCCGAGCCGCCGCCGAACAGTTCGTGTTCGAGCACTTCCTCGGGACGGGTGCCGCAGTTCACCGCGAGAAACTTCTCGTCGCGCTTGGGGCCGGCATTATGAATCGCGCGGGCAAAGAGTTCCTTGCCGGTCCCGGTCTCGCCGATCAGCAGCACGTTCGAGTGGGTCGCGGCGACCTTGGCGATGGCGCCCTGCAGTTCCTGGAGCGATTTGCTCGAACCGATGATCTGATCGAACCGATTGGGTTGCGACAGTTCGCGCCTGAGCGCCTGGTTCTCGAAGTACAGGTCGCGATACGAGAACACGCGCTGCAGTTTGTGCTCCAGGTCGGCGAAGATCACCGGCTTGACCAGATAGTCGAACGCCCCTGCCTTGAACGCCTCAACCGCGTTCTCCACCGTGGCGTACGCGGTGATGATGAGCACGAAGATGTCGGGCTTGATCTGCTGCAGCCGCTTGAGCAGATTGATGCCGTCACCATCGGGAAGCTGCACATCGCAGACGGCGACGTGATACTCCGCCAGCCGGGCCTTCTCCAGCGCCTCGGCCACGGTGCCGGCCTGTTCGCAGATGTAGCCTTCCTGCGTCAGAAACTCGGCCAGCGACGACCGGATGACCTTTTCATCCTCGACGATGAGCACCGTCCGTGTACCCGAGACAGAAACCTTGCGACCCATGAGAATGCGCTAGTGAACCAGATGATGGGAACGACGACATCAGCAGCATAGAGCATAGAGCAGGGAGCAGGGAGTGTAGCGGCGGCTGTCCCCAGCCGCCGGGAACAGAGGTGAACGCGTCGATCTCTGTTGTCGCCCGGCGAACGGATGGCGTCCACTCGCGTCCCTCCGAGTCTGGGGACAGACTCGGCTACGCCATCAGCGCCACGGCTTCGCCGATGAACACCAGAATCACCGCGGCGAACAGCACGCCGGTGGCCGACTGGGTGTTGCGGTAGCGGAGGACTTGCCGCGTCAAAATGGTGAGAATGAGCGGCCCCGCGATCCCAGCGGCCCAGCGGAGTCCGATCAGAATGGGGGCGAGTGTGTTCAGGCCACTGTCGGGCGTGGCCTGCTGCCACGCGACCACCACGCCGCGCACAATCACCGCTACGAGCGCGACCGTCACCGCCCGCTGTAGGGGAACGAGCGACATACCGGTGGCGGTCAGATACCAGTGTCCGAGCAACATCGACCCAGTCAGCGCTCCGAGAATGGCGCTGGCCGACAACGGTTCGAGCAGAGCCAGCAACTGGTCGGACGTGCCACGCTCCGCGTCGATGCCGACAATACCGAGCAGGGCTGCAAGACTCAGTGCGAGAAGTATCACTCCGACCCGCACGCCGCCGGCCCGGCGTTCCAGCAGCCAGAGCATCGAGCCAAGATACGCCAACGCCGCCACGCCGCCGGCGAGCCAGGGGACGATGTTCTTGGGAATCATCGCGTTTTCGGCGACGCCAAGCTGCGATGAAGTGACGCACACCAGCACCGACAGCCCCAGTACCAGCAGATTCTGAATGCGAAAGAATCCCGACGTGATCGCGGGCGTCGGCAACCAGCGCCAGAAGAGGGCCAGTCCCGTCAGCAGCCTTAACGCGAACGCGGGAATCATCGGCGGTTGATCAGCGACATCACTTCGCTGCGGCTGTTCTGGCTCGTCTTGAACAGCCCGCGCACGGCGCTCGTCACCGTCAGGCTACCCGGCTTCTTCACGCCGCGAATCGTCATGCAGGTGTGCACCGCTTCAAGCACCACGACCACACCCTTCGCATCGAGCTTCTCGGCGAGCAGGTCGGCGATCTGATGCGTCATCCGTTCCTGCACCTGGGGCTTCCGCG
>JANNSB010000341.1:0-2949 GCA_031402175.1 Planctomycetaceae bacterium | reverse complement strand
TCAAGCCGACCTATGGGCGAGTGTCACGGTACGGACTGATTGCCTACGCCAGCTCGCTCGATCAGATCGGCCCGATGGCCCCCGACGTATTCGGCACGGCGTTGATGCTCGAAGTCCTCGCAGGACACGACCGTCGTGACTCGACCAGCGTCGATCGGCCCGTTCCGCCATACACGTCACAACTGAATCAAACATTGAATGGACTGCGAATTGGCATTGCGAAAGAACACTTCGCGGAAGGTCTCGATTCCGAAGTGGCCGCTGCCGTGCGTCAGGCGATCGATGTCCTCAAGGATCAGGGTGCCGAAATCCGCGAGATCGAACTGCCTCATACCCGCTACTGCGTGGCCGTCTACTACATCGTCGCTCCTTCGGAGGCATCGAGCAATCTGTCGCGCTACGACGGCGTGCACTACGGGCACCGTGCCGCAGGGAATCACGATCTCATCGACATGTATGCCGCATCGCGAGCCGAAGGCTTTGGCGAAGAAGTGCAGCGGCGGATCATGCTCGGCACCTACGCCCTGTCGGCAGGCTACTACGACGCCTACTACAACAAGGCCCTCAAGGTCCGCCGCCTCATTCGACAGGACTTCGACCGGGCGTTCGAATCGATCGACATCATCGCCGGGCCGGTGACGCCCACGACAGCCTTCAAGCTCGGCGAGTTCGTCGATGATCCGCTGGCCATGTACCTGCTCGACATCTACACGGTCAGCGCGAACCTGGCAGGCCTGCCGGCCATTTCGCTCCCGTGCGGCCTGTCGTCGACCGGCCTGCCGATCGGCCTGCAACTGATGGCGGCCCCCTTCGAGGAATCACGCCTGCTGAACGTGGCCGCGGGCTATGAACGAGCTTCCACCGCCTGGCAGGGAGTGAAGTGTCCGCTGGGGTGAAGCCGCGAATTCCCTCGCTCACTCCCCTGTTGTTTGTCACACTGCGGGTGTTCTCGAATTCCTCCCTGAATCATGGATGCACTCATGTTTCTGCCGACAGATACCTCCCGGCCGATGTGCCGTTTGTTGAATACGATCGTTTGTCTCGCCGCCTTGTTTCTGGTGCAGTTGTCCGATGGACTGGCAGACGATGCCGGGGCAACGGCCGCCATCCCCGACATCGCAGAAGAAATCTTGCCGCCTCCGCTCGCCGCTTTCTATGGCTTCATGCCGGTCGAGGTCTATAAAGTCGACGACCGGGCGCATGCCGCGGTCATCGGTGATTTTGATGATGATGGACTCGAAGACATCGCCGTGGCCGATGATGCTCACAGCCGCATCGCCCTGTTGTTGCAGCGGTCGACTCCCGACGACGAACCTGAAACGATCAGCGAACAGGTGAACGCCATCAGCAGCGACTGGCGGTTCCGTCTGGAACGGCTACCCGTGGAACGACAGATCCTGGGCATGGTGGCGGCCGACTTCGATAACGATGGCCGCGATGATCTCGCTTACCTCGGCTCGCCCGACCGCCTGACGATCAAACGCCAGACGGCTGAGGGAGAATGGGAAGCCCTGGACGAGTTTCGGCTGCCGGATCTGTCATCGTCGGGCCAGGCACTCGCCGCAGGCGATCTCAACGGCGATGGCAAGTCCGACATCGTCGCGCTCGGAACCAACGTCACTTATCTCTGCCTGCAAAAGCCCGACGGCGGGCTCGATGCACCGCTCAGCATTCGCAACACATCCGAGAACGTGCGTGGCGCGATGATCAACGACCTCAACGGCGACGGGCGACTCGACCTGCTGTACGGCGGCAACCGCGGAGAGGAATTCATGCTGGGCATGCGGTTTCAATCGGCCGCGGGAGAGCTTGGCCCCGAGATGACGCTGTCGATCAAGAACATTCGTGTCGCCACCGCGGGGGATCTCTCCGGCGACACACAGTCCGAACTGCTACTCATCGACAGCCTCACCGAACGAATGCAGGTGATGCATTGGCAGCCGACCTCGGAGGAAACTCGTCCGTTGTCGTTGTCGGTTCCCTTGACCTACGGCTTCGGCCGGCCTGGCACAACTGAACAGGGTGATCTCGTCGTCGGGGACATCGACGGTGACGACTGGACCGATGTCATCGTCAGCGATCCCGTGGGGGCCGAACTTGTCTTCTATCGCGGCGGGGCGGCGGGTCTCGACCGGGGGACGACATTCCCTTGCCTCGAAGGGGTGAACCATCTGCGCATTGCCGACATCGATGCCGACGGCGCACAGGAACTGCTCGTGCTCAGTCCCAAGGAGCATGTGCTTGGCCTCTGCCGTTTTGAAAATGGCCGACTGACGTTCCCCAGCCCGCTGCCGCTGGGCTACGAGCCGGTCGTGATGGACCTCGCCGATGTTGATGGCGATGGGACCGACGAAGTCGTGGCTCTCGGTCAGGAGTCAGGCGGACGCGAGGCCAACACTTTGCTCGTCGGCCGTGTCGCCGGACAGACGTGGGAGCCGCTTGTTAACGCCGCAGACAGCCAGCTCGAATTGCGCGGCGATCCGCACCGACTGACGCATGGCGATTTCGACCGCGACGGCAGGGACGAAATCATCGTTACGTTTGAAGGCAACCGCGAGCCGCAGGTGTTTCGCTTCGATGATGCGTTTGCCGTTTCGGAAGTCACTTCCTCCAGCGGCACCGGTATCGGCGAAATCGAGATTTCCGAGATGTTCGTCGACATTGCCGACGACGGGGCCTCGCTGCTGACGGCCAACGAAGCCTACGCCCGTCGCCTCTCCTGGGAAGAGGGGACCGGCTGGAAGATCATCGAACAGTTCAATGCCGCCGGAGGCAGCCCGCGCGTTACGCGGGCCGCGTCGCTCGACATTGATCCCGCCGATGGCAAGGAAATCGTGCTCTGGGACGACACGGCAAAATCGCTGCGACTGTTTCGCTACGAAGAGGGGGTCTCACGGCAGTATGACCAGATCGAGATCGGCGAGTTCCCGCTCGCGGGCATGTCGGCCA
>JANNSB010000340.1:0-6492 GCA_031402175.1 Planctomycetaceae bacterium | reverse complement strand
CTGACCAGCCCGAATGGAACGGTCAGTGAACTGGCCGTGCCGCACTTGTGTGGCGGGGCATTAGGCGCCTGCACCTCAACCTATAGCGGCTGGGTGTTTGGCAGTGCGCGCCACCTGGGTGAGGCGGCGGATGGCATCTGGACGCTGAAGGTAAGAGATGGCTATACAGGGGGAACAGGGATATTTTCCTCGTGGCAACTCAAGTTCTACGGGCACTGATTCAGCAATAATACTGATATTGTTTAACGATTAATTTCATAAGGAATAGCTGCTATGGGTAAACCAACGATGCGCAGGTTAATACAAATTAGTGGGAGCTTCGAGCGGGGCCATGTGGCCGGCGCGGGCGACTTCGACGAATGTCGCTTGAGGCAACGCATCCGCGATCGTTCGCATTTCCGCCGATGGAGAGATCACGTCATGCTCGCCGACGATGATGAGCGTCGGGACATCGATGTCTTTCAGTCGAGCGGTCACATCCTCGCGCGATCCGAGCGCGAGCGAACCATTCGCCACGCCGTTCCGGGGACTTTGACGGATCACCTTGGCAAGTTCCTCCTGCACTCCCGGCTGCGAGGCGAGGGTTTCTTTCGCGACGAGCCGTGATGCGATGGTGTCCACAAGGAAGTCCGGTCCGTCGTTAATAACTCGCGTGGCCACCTCACGGCGGACCTTCTGCGCTTCGCTCGTATCGGCAGCCGCGCGGGCGTCGCAGAGGATGAGGCCGGCCAGTCGTTGTGGATGCCGCAGGGCAAACTGCATGGCGATGCTTCCGCCCATCGACAAGCCGCAGAGCACGATCCGCTCCTGGATCGACAGGGCGTCGAACAGCGTTGTGAGGCCGTCGGCGAAGTCGATGATGCTTACGCTTTCGCCCACCAGCGGCGTTTTGCCGAAGCCCGGCAGGTCGGGAGCGATCACGCGATGCACTTTCGCGAAGTGGCCGAGCTGGTGTCGCCACATCGTGTGGTCAAGCGGGAAGCCGTGGACGAACACGATCGGTGGATTTCCCTGTCCGGCGAGATACACGGCGTGGGAATTACCTTCAATTTGAATGGTGGTGAGCATGGGAACTTTCAATATCCCCCGGCGACTCGCCGGGGGCTAAGTGGGTGTCGCTGGATCGGCCAGCAAGTCGATGTGCGGGGCGTAAGGATAATCGACAGGGTCGTAACTGATCTCGAGTTCAGGCGTCATTAGTTTCTCACCGCCGCGAGACAGTGAAGTGAGCGCCCGGTCGAGGATGCCGCTCGTGAGATACGTGCGTTCCACGGGATAACTCGGCCGGCCGGTGTGCACCATCCGTTCGATCCCCTTCAGCAGGTACGCGAAATGCGGATAACGGGGCTCGGTGCGTTCCTCATAGTGCAATGCTACGGGCGATTCTCCGCCCCTGAGCTTCACCGCCGCGCCAATGCGGCCGATCGTGTTGAGCATGAACGCCGACCCGATGAAGCCGTCCAGATACTCGAACATGAACAGAGCCGCATCTTCTTCGTCGCGCACATCGCGGTCATTGACTTTGGGTACGGCGGCGAGCGCGGCGTTCAAGGTCTCGATGGAGATCACTCCGTCATCCACGGCTCTCCACATGGCCGAACCGCGCAAGCCCTGCACCCAGCGCACGCCCTGCTCTGCTGCGACCCGCCGTTCCACCAGTCCCTGGAAACAGTCGAGCGTATGGAATCCATAAATGTCGAGGCCGCTGTAGCCGACGCCGACGGCCGACTCGATGTCGCAGTTCATCGGCACGGTGACATCAGGCAGGCGATAGCCGACCGGCAGCGACGACCCGGCCATGAACGGGATCTCCAGTTCTCTGGCCCGTTCGTACATCCACTTCGCATCCACCCACGGGGGGCCGAGATGCTTGTCGTTGAAGACCGGCACCACTCGGCCGTGCTTCTCGAACGTATCGGCGATTTCCGTGAAGAATCGCCGGCGGGGATAGAGATGCTGCTCGATGTCGTTCCAGGGATAGTCCCCGTGCTCACCGATGCTGATGACCCCATCCACAGGAATGCCGTTCGAACCGAGCGTGATGGCCCCTTCGATCGAATCGAAGATCGGCACCCCATACCTCTCGCCCATCGCGCGGGCCATGTCGTTCTCTGGAAACTGATCGACATACATCGAGACCAGCGTAAGTGCGGGCTTCGCGCCGCCATCATGCGCCCAGCCTTCGAGAATTTTGCCGAGAATGACATCGGAGTGCGACCCCGGCGTGTAGATCGTGATGACAGCCGCCACGGGTTTGGATTCCGCTGGCTGGTCATCGGCCCAGGCGCGTGGCAACACTAGCGATGCCGACGCCGCGGCGCTTGCCGAAAGAAACTCGCGACGGGAAATCGAATGGGACATACGGACTCGCTCCTGACCGGTATTACACGTCACCCAGCAACCCTTGCAGTCGTTCTGATTCAATCACTCCCAGCGGAAACTGGTCGCTGAAGGGATGAGCTGCGATCCCCGCGAACCGGCGGAGGGCGTCGTGAATGTGCTCCGGACGCACGCGGATGCCTGCTTCTGTATCGGTGGCGAGCGTTTGTGAATCGATCGGCACGAGGAACTGTCCTTCGTCCGTTGCGCCGATTACGCGGTTGCCGGTGATGCCTGCACCCAGGAACATGACGGAGCCGATCGACCAGTGATCCTTGCCGTTGCCTTCGTTGTAATTGGGCGTGCGGCCCATTTCGCTTTGCACAATGACGACGACCTTGTCGCGAATCTGCATCTCCTCGGCGCGCATCAGCAGATAGTCGATGCCCGCCAGGAATTCGGGGATGAGTTTCATCTGGTCGGGATCGTTGTTGTTGTGACTGTCGAACTGGCCGATCGAGAGATTGGCCGACACGCAGACGCCCGCCTTGAATCCCGCCAGCGCGATGTCCACTTGTTGCGACAGCCGCTCCGGCGGCGTCTCGCTGGGAATGTAGGGTGTCACTCGTTCCAGCGCCTTCGAGTTCACCTGAGCCGCATACAGCATGCTCTGCGACCGCTGGGAGCGGGGCAAACGCGACTGCTCGACACGGGACTGCATCTGTTCCTCCAGAGCCGCCTCGATACGGTCGATCACGAATTCGTCGTGGTAGGGATGCTGCACGGTTCCGCCCACGGCATCGGCATTCGCCAACCGGCTCAGCGAGGTGAGATACGGCACTCGCGCCATCGGCACGAGATTACCGGTGGCCGAGTATTCGCCGAACGTGAGGAACGCGAGCGGCGCATCCGGCCCGTTGCAGGCCGCGACCAGGGCGGCAAACGTCGGATAGGCCAGGCTGTCGAGCTTGCCGGTCGCCATGTAGCGCGAACACGGCGAGTGATTGTTCACCGAGTAGTCGAGACCATTGAGCACCAGCAGCTCGGAACCGTACTTCGCGTAGAAGTCCTCGTTGCTCATACCAGCCTCGATATGGCTGGCCGTCGGCGCGAAGTGATGATTGCCCTGCGAGAGAATGTCTCCCGCCTCGTACAGCCGATTGATGCCGTTCACCCCCTTGGGGTCCATCAGATAAGTCGTGTCCCAACCGCCGGATGCATTCAGGACGACATAGAATGGGCCGTCATACGGCGGAACGTCGTCATCGGCCCGCAAGACCGTGCGCCACCCCACGGGCATGGCGAGTCCCAGCCCGGCGAGCCGGCAATGTTTCAGAAAATCGCGACGCCGCATGGTAGTCACTCGTAGAGGAAATCGTGTTGCCGAAGGAGATAAGTCACCACGCCGCGCCAGGCACGGAGCGTGTAGCTGGAATCTTCGATCCGCTGTTCATCAATCCGTTCGCAGAAATAGCTGCCATAGGGGTCGATTCCCTCCGCGGCCTGGGCGTCGCTGAGGATGCCCGCAAACAATTGATACGTCCGTTCCACCTCTGGATCGTCAACGGCATGCGTCCGGCACAGAATGTGTCGATGCAGATGCACGATCGCCTCGCGGATCGCTCGCTCCGCGTCAGCATCGCCAGGCACCACTGTTGGCTCGATGTTTGGAAACAGAATCCTCTCAGCGGGATCCCGCATGAAGTCGCGGGGCACATTCTCGCACGCCACCTCGTTGGCCATGATTCTTTGAATCGCCCCCATCGCGCCGCTGGGATCGGTGTTCCGCTCGGTGACCGACTGCGAATCGATACCGCCGTAGAGAATCGCCAGCTTGCTCTCCTGATCGTCGAGCTTTCCCCAGCGCCAGCCGAACAGTGCTTCGATTTTGCGTTCGAGTTGCTCAGGCGTCAGCAGGCGGACGAGCCCCACATCATCGAGTTCCGCCTGCCTGCAAGGATCGTCCACGGCCGTGAGCAGTCCATCGACTTGATAGAAGTCGGACGAGATCAGCGCCTTGAACGCCATCTTCAGATTGAAGTTCGCCGCGACGAATTGGTCGGCAACGTCTTCGATCAGTCGTCGTTGCCCGATGTACGCCCGGCGGCGGGCCGTGAAGAGTGGATCGTTGATGTCCTCAGGCGCCTTCAAGACTCGCCGGCCAATTAAAATATAATAGACGTGTTCGACCATCGCGGTTGCGAATCGCGGATCGGCAGCCGTGCGTTCCCCCAGCCATTGCAGCGATCGCCAGCGGTCGTCCGGCGGCAGGTCGTCCCCTTCGAAGCCGGGTCCGAACATGTCGGCGTACCAGCCATCGCCGCGGGGGCCCAGGTGCCCTTCTTCATTGAAGTCCTGAAACAACCCCGCCACCGGATCGACGCTGCGGTGACACACCACGCAGTCGGCCGCCTGCATCGTGGGAATCTCGTACTCGGCAGTGATGGCGGCCGCGTCGGAGACCCTGGGCGCGAGGGCCATCACATCGATCCCCAGAAAGTGCTGATAGTACATTCTTGCCCGCAACCGGTTGCGATTCGTCTCCGTGGTCGGATACCGGCGCAGATAGTGAAACATCGACAGCAGCCCTGCGTGCGGATACTTGCCTGTCGCCGACTCTTGAGCGACGCCGTCGCGCGACACCAGCGCATCAAGCCGCACGGGGTGATACTCGAACGGGTCATCGGGATCCGCGAACTGGTCCTGCATTTCCTCGAACACTCCGTATCCGCGGGCGGAGTAGGGGGACACCATGATGTAGTCGGCCGTCACGATCTCGGTGAATGGGCGTTCGTTCCGGACGATGTACTCGATCAGTTCCATCGGTTCGCGCTGGATCGCATCGCGGTACACGTCCGCTAGATGCCAATGCGCCCGTTCCTGTTCCTCGGCGGGCACATCGAGCGGAAAGTCCTGATACCACAAGCGGGTCGTCTCGAAGTGGTTGTAGGCGAGCACGTCTTCGCCGTTGCCGTCGTAGCCGAGCGTGAGAAAGACATCGTTGAAACCTTCCTTGAGCCGAAAGTAGAAGGCGTCTTCGGTGAGCATCTGGTCGAGGATGCCGTCCATCGCGCTGATGCCATGCTCGCGAACGGCGGCGAGTTCATTCTCCGTGGGCAGCCGGGCGACGAGCGACAGACTCACACGCCGCAACAGTCGCTCCGGCGTTGCGCTTTGAACGCCGTCGAAGAAGTCGGACTCGGCCATTGCCAGTTCCGCTGGATCGATCGCCTCATCTGGCGAGGCAGTCGCTCGGCTGACGAATTCTTCCAGAATGCGGTATTCAGTCGAGTTCGGAGCGAGGACTTCTCCGCCGCCGTGATCGAGTCCGCCCAGCACCTTGAGCAGCAAACGCGACTGTCCCTCTTCCTGCGAGACGGCCATCCGCAGAAACGCCGCCCGATTCTCCGCGAGGCTGTCGCGATCGCGAGTCGCGTCGCTCAGAATAAACGCACTGTCGGCAGCGTCCCCCTCCGCATTGTGACACGTCAAGCACTTCCGCTCCCCAACCCTGGCCCACACTGAGTCGATGAAGTCGCTGTCGAGGGAAACGCACAACAGGCGGGGCGGGGCGTCGCTCGTGGTCGTGCCCACGGTCGCGGCGTCATCTGCCATCGCCGAGACCATTACCAAGATCAGCAGCGACGCCGAAACAACCAGGCACTGCGATGCGCCCCTTGAGAATTGCCGCCTCATCTTTCCCCAATATGATAAGTCCAAGGTTGCTTCAGTTGTCCGAACGTTCAACCGCACTATGCCGGTGTTTACTTGAACACCGCTCGAAAACCAGCTTGCTCGAAATGGCGGTCGCCAGTTAACGCCTCAGTCAGGCCACGTTCGATCATTACCGCGAACGAAATGCAGTCTGTCAAAGACCATGCCTTGTCGGAACGATTGGCGAAGAGATCGAAGCCGGCCTCGTAAACTGCGGGCTCGTACCCGACAACATCAAAAGAGGAATCTGCTCGAACCGCCCGTAGAAACTCCACTACCGTGGCACGCACCTCAGTGGCCGATAAAGCATCGGCCACTTCCACGAGCACCCATTCGGTGGTCACTAGGTTGTGTGGACATTCATCTTTGACGAAATCAGTGTCTGTGTTATGACGGTGCCGTCACAGCTTGCTCAAGGAGGAGCGAAACTATGCGTCGGCGGCACGAGTTGACGGACGA
>JANNSB010000339.1:0-5340 GCA_031402175.1 Planctomycetaceae bacterium | reverse complement strand
TCTGCCGGTCGGCAAGCGATCGAACTGTGGTAACGTGGGTGGGATTTCCGACCAAGAGAGCATGGGCAAGTCACATAAGGAATAAGGAGAACACCAATGCTGGTACTCAGTCGGAAGCAAGATGAGAAAATCATCATCGGAGACGAAATCACCATCATGGTGATCAGCATTCAGGGCGACAAGGTGCGTCTGGGAATCGACGCGCCCAAGCACGTGACCGTGCATCGCGAGGAAGTCTATCAGGCGATTATGCGCGAAAAGGGGGCGCACCCCGAAAGCGCCAGTCACTGATCCGGCCTCGCTCGGAATGACGTTCCGGCCCGCCGTCGCCCCCGGGCTGATGTGTGATTGAGCCGACACTGCGATGGTGATACCGTTCACCGGCATTGGGTTCACCTTCGCAGCGACTCAGACTTACGTCCGATGAGAATCCTGCTCGTCGCGGACATTCATTCCAACTGGCCGGCGCTCTCCGCGATCCCCCTCGCGTGTGACGCCTGCCTGTGCCTGGGGGACCTGGTCGACTACGCCACCGACCCGGTCCCCTGCGTCGACTGGGTGAAGACACATGCCGATGCGGTCGTGCGCGGCAACCACGACCATGCCGTCGCGCAACATATCCGCCCCAAGGGTGGCGGAGGCTTGAGGCAGCTCGCGGCCGCCACGCGCCCCATTCATTGGAAGCTGCTCAACCCTGCTCGGTTGAAGTATCTGGCCCGCCTGCCGATCACGCGCCACATCGAACTCGATGGATTGCGCTTCCATCTGCTGCACGCCACGCCGCGCGATCCGCTGGATGAATACCTCACCGACGATGTCGAACAGTGGCGCGCGCGACTGCAGGGTATCGAAGCCGACTACGTCTGCGTGGGACACAGCCATGTGCCGTTCTTGCTCGAAGTCGACGGCATCAAAGTTGTAAACCCCGGCAGCGTCGGTCAGCCCCGTGACGGCGACCCGCGGGCATCTTACGCAGTGATCGAAGACGGCAAAGTGTCATTCCACCGCGTCGAATACGACATCGCCGCCACGATCGCCCAGATGCGATCTGTCGGAATCGAGGAGGGGGTGGTGACGCTGACAGAACAAGTCCTGCGGACGGGAGGCAGGATCGAGTGATGCGGCCCGCCATCGATCCGGTTTACATTGGATGCATACGGAATCTCGAAGGGGTCGTTTCTCACATGTTCGGAATCCCATAAATGACTTTCCAATTTTTTGCGATACTATCCTGCTTTCGCGGGGTTGACTGGAAACACTCCCTTATGCACCCAACAAATGGACTGCCCACATGTCTGACCGGAAATTGATCTATGGTGTGAGCTTTTCGCTCCTCGTCGTCTCGGCCCTCAATCTCGATGCCAGCGACTGGCCGCGGTTTCGCGGTCCGAATGGGTCGGGGGTTTCGACGGATACCAACCCGCTTCCGGCCACTTGGAGCGACGAAGAGCACATGCAGTGGAAGATTGAACTTCCCGGGCCGGGCACATCGTCGCCGATCGTCGTCGGTGATCGCATCTACATCACCTGCTGGAGCGGCTACGGCATCTCGCAGGAGGATCCGGGGGACCAGTCGAATCTGCAGCGACATCTCATCTGCATTGACCGCAACGATGGCAGCATCATCTGGGACAAGTCAGTGGCCGCCTCACTTCCCGAGGACCAGTATCGAGGGATGATCCCCGAGCATGGATATGCCTCGCACACGCCGATTTCGGACGGCGAGCGCATCTATGTCTTCTACGGAAAGTCGGGCGCGCTGGCATACGACCTGGAGGGGAATGAACTCTGGCACACACCGGTTGGCGATGGTCTGGACCCGCAGGGTTGGGGTTCCTCATCGAGTCCCGTGTTGCATGGAGGATTGGTGATTCTTACCGCGTCGGCTGAGAGTAACGCTCTCGTCGGCCTCAACGCCGAAACCGGCGAAGAGGTATGGCGTCAAGAGGCCGGCGGAATCGGCAGCACCTGGGGCACACCAGTGATTGCTGAGGCCGAAGGTCGCACCGATCTCGTCATCGGAGTGCCCAACGAGATCTGGGGACTAAATCCCGAGACCGGTAAGCTGCGCTGGTATTGCACCGCGATCGGAGACAGATCGTACTGTTCCAGCGTGATCGCCGACGATGTCGGCACGATCTATGGCATCGAAGGTCGCGGCGGCGGCTCGATTGCCGTCAGGGCGGGCGGCAGCGGCGACGTCACCGAAAGCCACGTCGTCTGGACAGGGCGCGACAATAACCGGATCGGTACGCCGGTCCTCTACGAAGGACGCATCTATTTCGTCTCCGGCGGCGTAGTGAACTGCATTGATGCAGCCACTGACGAAGAGGTGTATCAAGGACGGTTGCAGGCTGGCGCGGCCACCGAGGGCCAAACGCCTCCGGCCGAGGGCGGCGGTCGCCAGGGCGGTGGTCGTGGCTTCGGCGGTGGACAGGAGTATTCCTCACCAGTCATCGGAGACGGCAAGCTCTACTGGGTCTCACGCGCGGGCATCTGCCATGTCGCCGCCGTGGGAGGTGAAGAGTTCGAGCAACTTGCCGCCAATCGCATGACGAGCGAAACCGAAGATTTCAGCAGCTCCCCGGCGATCAGCGACGGGCAGATCTTCATCCGCTCGAGCAAGCATCTGTACTGCATCTCCGAACGCGAGTAATGCCACTCCCCGCAGCGCGAATTCTGTTTCAATCGACCTCGGCTTCTGTCTATCGGAAGCCGGGGTTTTTGATTTTCGGTAGCGGCTGAATGGTTCGCGCGAATGGTTTCATCCGGCGCGCTCCTCTGTCATACTTTTGCCTTGAACTGGGAGGGCGACGCTCCCGCCGAGTCGAAGCCACATATGACCGTCGCTACTTCGTGCGGCTCCGCGGGAGCGTCGCCCTCCCTTCGAGAGTTTTCACGAAGACATGAACCATCTCATATCGCGGTGAATCAGGCATGAGCATTCCTGCAGTCGTTCCCGGCAAGACCCGCATCGGCTGGATCGGCATCGGCGTGATGGGCCGCAGCATGTGCGGGCATCTGATGTCGAAAGGCTTCTCCGCCGTCGTCTACAACCGCTCGAAAGAGAAGGCCAAGGATCTGCTCGACAAAGGGGCCGCGTGGGCCGACAGTCCGCAGGCCGTGGCCGAGCAGGCTGATGTGATCTTCGCGATCGTGGGGTTCCCCAAGGATGTGCGTGAAGTCTTTCTCGGCAAGGAAGGCGCTCTCGCTGGCTCAAAGCCCGGCAACGTGCTCGTCGACATGACGACCAGTGAACCTTCTTTGGCCGTCGAGATCTATGAAGCTGCGAAGGCCAAGGGCATGCACAGCGTCGATGCGCCGGTCTCCGGCGGCGATGTCGGAGCGAAAGAGGCGAGGCTGTCGATCATGATCGGTGGCGATGCCGATGTCGTGAATGCGCTTCAACCCTGCTGGGAGGCGATGGGCAAGACGATCGTCCATCAGGGACCGGCCGGGTCGGGGCAGCACACGAAGATGGTCAATCAGATCCTCATCTCGTCGATGATGGTCGGCGTCTGCGAGGCCCTGCTCTACGGCTACAAAGCCGGCCTCGATCTTGAAACGGTAATGAAATCAGTCTCCACGGGGGCGGCGGGAAGTTGGTCGCTGTCGAACCTGGGGCCGCGAATCATGGCCAACAATTTCGATCCCGGGTTCTTGGTGGAACACTTCATCAAGGACATGGGGATCGCCCTGGCCGAGAGCCGGCGCATGGGTCTCTCAATGCCGGGTCTCGCGCTGGCCGAACAGCTTTATCAGTCGGTAAAGGCAAAGGGCTGGGGCCGCAACGGGACGCACGCCTTGATGCTGGCGCTGGCGGAGATGTCGAACGTCGAGTGGATGAAGCGGTGATTGTTGCCTTTCGCTCCGCGAAAGTAGCGTCGGCACGAATGAAGCGCGCATGTGTCGCTGGTTCGAGATTATGAATAAATCCTCTTTCCCACGCTAATTTCGCGGAGCGAAAGGCGACTATGTCTGATCCCGTCCACCAACTGCGAGCCGTCCTCTCCAAATACTGGGGGTACGACTCATTTCGCCCGCTGCAGCTTGAGACGATGCAGGCGGTGCTTGCCGGGCGGGATTCGCTGGTCGTGCTGCCGACCGGTGGCGGAAAGTCGCTCTGCTATCAGGCGCCGGCGATGTGTCAGGAAGGGACGGCCGTCATCGTCTCGCCGCTGATCTCCTTGATGAAAGACCAGGTCGACGCCGCCCGCGCCTGCGGCATACCGGCCTCACTGCTCAACAGCAGCCTGAATATCTCCGAACGTCGCGAGGTGCTGCAGGAACTGAAGGCGGGGAAGATCAAACTGCTCTACGTCGCGCCCGAGCGCCTCACGCCGAGCGGCTTGCTCACCGACCTCAGCCAGACGAAGCTGTCGTTCATCGCGATCGACGAAGCGCACTGCGTCAGTCAGTGGGGGCACGACTTTCGCCCACATTACCGCGAACTCTATCGGCTGCGCGAGGGATTCCCCGATGTCAGCCTGCATGCCTTCACCGCCACGGCCACCGAACGCGTGCGGCTGGATGTCATCGAGCAACTGCAGCTTAAGCAGCCCGAAATCCTCATCGGCAACTTTGATCGACCCAATCTCACATACAGAGCCGAGAACAAGTCGGAAGTCGTCAGCCAGATTGACGACGTGATCCGCCGGCACGAGGGAGAGAGCGGCATCGTGTATGCCATCACCCGTAAGGAGGTCGATCGGCTCTCCGAAACACTGAAGTACATGGGCCACAAGGTGAGGCCCTATCACGCCGGCTTGACAGATAAGGAACGTAAGGACAATCAAGAAGCCTTCATCGACGATCGTGTCACAACGATTATCGCCACGGTCGCGTTCGGAATGGGAATCGACAAATCCGACGTGCGGTATGTCGTGCACGCGGCGATGCCGCAGTCACTGGAACACTATCAGCAGGAAAGCGGGCGGGCGGGCCGCGACGGACTCGAAGCCGAGTGCTGCCTCTTCTTCGGCGGCGATGACGTGATGATGTGGAAGCACATTCTGGGCGACAAGGAGCCAGAACAGTATCGGCACGCGATGGCGTCGCTCAACAAGATCGCCGACTACTGCCGCGTTTCGATTTGCAGGCACCAAGCTCTGGTCAAACACTTCGGGCAGGAACTGGACGCCGACTGCGGGTCGGCGTGCGACATCTGTCTCAACGAACGCGAAGAGGTGGACGAATCGCTCGTGCTCGGACAGAAGATTCTTTCCTCGGTGTACCGTCAGCAACAGCGGTTCGGCGTGGAGTACACGGCTCAGGTGCTGAAAGGCTCGAACGAGGCCCGCATTGTGCAGAATGGGCACGAGAAACTGAGCACGTGGGGAC
>JANNSB010000338.1:0-2213 GCA_031402175.1 Planctomycetaceae bacterium | reverse complement strand
TCGAACGCGGCATCGGGAGCCGCACCGGGGGCCGCCCGAACGACCAATTCGGTCGTCGAGATTTTCTCGACGTAGAGGTTTGCAAACCCTCCGCGCGGGCGAGCGCCTCGAAAATGGGAACCCCAGCGACTACCTGATCCGCATCAACCGCCAGCCGGTGGCCGAGGACCATGTCCTGCAACTGGGGGACCGGGTGTCGGTCACCCCCAAGAAGATCGAAGGGGCCTGGATCTGCTAATTGCTGACGGCTGAGATGAACTGACTCTCACAGGGGTGTCGGCCTCTCCTGTGAGAGGCCGGCACCCCGTTTTTGTTGTCAACTACTAACGGAGGTGCCGATGCACCCGACGCTAAACCGCCCCCTGTGGCGGATGGCCGAACGAATCTGGGCCATCTACCGGGAGAACTCCCGCGAAGAGTGGACTCCCTGCTTTCCCGACTTTCAATGGGAGTGCTGCGAGCAACTGCGGCGGCAGATCACCCGCGCCCACCACCGGCGCTACTCCGGTGCCGCTCGCCAGTTGCGCCTGGAGTTGATCAAGGAACTCGCCGATGTGGTCCGCAAATGCGACGAGGAACAGAAGCGAGCCCTCAAACTCGCTCCGACTCCGCTTCCCACGCTGCGGCTGCTGTATGAAGAACTCCTGGCCCTCGACCAGGAGTTCGACGACGTGGTCTGCGACCTGCAGGCCCAGTCGATCACGGTCCACACCGAGCCGATCGTCCTGGAGGAGGTCTACCTGGGCCGGTTCAAGATCGTGCTCAACATTAGGCGGTTGGGTAGCTTCCATGTTTATGAAGTGCGAGCTCTCGACCCGCATCCCGCTGCCTCGAACGAAGAGACCACCCATCCCCACGTCCAGGGCCGTAGACTCTGTGCGGGCGATGGATGGGACACCATCGAGAGCGCGCTCAAGCAGGGGCGACTCTCGGAGTTCTTTCTGATCGTGCGGCAGATCCTGCGGACTTACAACGCAGGATCGGCGCATGTCTCACTCGATGAGTGGTCCGGCATCTCCTGCTCCGAGTGCGGCTATGTCTCGGACGAATCCGACAGCTACTGCTGCGCCGCCTGTTATTGCTCGCTGTGCAGCGACTGCAGCCGCAGTTGCGAGTTCTGTTGCGACAACCGCTGCCACGGCTGCCTGGAAACCTGCCAGTGCTGTGAACTGTATGCCTGCCAGAGCTGCCTGCAGCGCTGCGCCCGCTGTGATGACCTCACATGCCGAGACTGCATCAGTCCCGAACTCATCTGTAACACCTGCCTGGAGAACGAAGATGGAGATGATGAACCTGACGAAAGTGTTACCACAGAAGCCGAAGGCGAGGAATGGGCCATTGTGCCCAAGGAAGGGGCAGAACCGGCTGTGGCAACCGACGCTGCGGTTCACGCCCACGGCGTGGGCCAAGCTGCGGTTTCTGCGTGACCTGGGACCAACCGAAGTGGGCGGGTTCGGCATCAGTGCTGACCCTGACGATCTGCTCCTGATCCACGACATCCAACTGATCAGCCAGGACTGCACCGAGGTCTCAGTGGAGTTCGACGACCTGTCGGTCGCCGAGTTCTTCGAAGACCAAATCGCGGCGGGGCTTCGGCCCGAGCAGATCGGGCGCATCTGGGTTCACAGCCATCCCGGCGACAGCCCGCATCCCAGCGGCGTTGATGAACGGACGTTCGAGCGCTGCTTCGGTGCGTGCGACTGGGCCGTCATGTTCATCATCGCCCAGAATGATGCCACTTACGCCCGGCTCCGCTGGCGGCACCCGGCTCCCGCGGAAATGGAGATCCCTGTCGGTGTCGAGTTCTCGAAGCCGTTCGAGGGATCGGACCAGGCACAGTGGCAACACGAGTATGCCGAGTGCGTGCAGGATGTCTCATGGCACCCTGTCGAGAAACTGAATCGGGAGGAACTCGACATGCTCGAGGACTGGTGGCTGCCGGGAGATGAACTCGTCTCGATCCCGCCGAGCCAGGAGGTGACTCGATGATGCAGCCCGACAACGACCGTTTCGCACGGCAGGCGGGGCTGGTTCCACGCGAACGACTCGCCGAGATCTCGGCCACCGTGATCGGCGTGGGGGCGGTGGGCAGGCAGGTCGCGATTCAGCTGGCGGCGCTTGGTGTGCCGCGGCTGACGTTGATTGATCACGATATCGTCGAACTCACCAACGTCGCGACGCAGGCGTACTTTCACGACGAGATCGGCCACCAC
>JANNSB010000337.1:0-6004 GCA_031402175.1 Planctomycetaceae bacterium | reverse complement strand
CTCACCGCTGCTGTTGAAATCCTGTAGCCTGTGGCCTAACGACTCTTCCTTCCTCCAGTCTTCAGCCTACAGCCTCAGATGCCCCGCATCCGCCGACTCACCGCCCGCGACATTCGTTTCCCGACCTCGCAGGGTCTGCATGGCTCCGACGCCATGAACCCCGATCCCGATTACTCGTGCGTCTATGTCACGCTCTCCACCGACGACCCCGCCATTACTGGCAACGGCATCACCTTTACCATCGGGCGCGGAAATGAGGTCTGCCTCTCGGCCGTCGAAGCGCTCCGGCCGCTGGTCATGGGTCAGTCGCTCGCCGACATCACCCGCGACTCGGCTCTCTTCTGGCGCTCGCTCGTGGGAGACAGTCAGCTTCGCTGGATCGGCCCCGACAAAGGGGCGATTCATCTCGCGTGCGCCGCCGTCATCAACGCCGTGTGGGATCTGTGGGCCAAGAGCCGATCGAAACCGGTGTGGCAACTGGTGGCCGACATGTCTCCGGACGAAATCATGTCGTGTCTCGACCTAAAGTATTTGGCGGACGTCCTCACTCCCGACGAAGCTCTCGCCATGCTGCAGGCCCAACACCCTGGTAAGCGCGAGCGCCTCGAAGTGCTCAAGCAGCAGGGCTACCCCGCCTACACCACGTCAGCAGGCTGGCTCGGTTATGAGGACGACATGCTTCGCAGACTCTGCCGCGAGATGCTCGCCGAGGGGTGGGGGATGTTCAAAATCAAGGTCGGTCGCGATCTTGACGACGACCTCCGTCGTTGCCGCATTCTGCGCGAAGAGATCGGACCCGACCGCAAACTGATGGTCGATGCCAATCAGGTCTGGGATGTGCCCACGGCTATCGAATGGATCGGGCATCTCGCGCAGTTCGATCCGTGGTTCGTCGAAGAGCCGACGCATCCGGATGATGTGCTAGGCCATGCCGCCATCGCGAAAGCGGTCGCCCCACTGCGGATCGCCACGGGCGAACACACAGCCAATCGCATCATGTTCAAACAGCTTTTGCAGTCGGGCGGGATGCAGGTGTGCCAGCTCGACAGTTGCCGGCTGGCAGGCATCAACGAGATTCTGTCGGTGATGCTCATGGCGGCGAAGTTCGGCGTTCCCGTCTGCCCTCATGCCGGCGGGGTCGGATTGTGCGAGTACGTCAATCATCTCTCAATGATCGACTACCTCGTCGTCAGCGGCACGATGGAAGGCCGCGTCGCCGAATACTCCGCCCACCTGCACGAGCATTTCGTGCACCCTGCAGCCATCAAGAACGGCCGGTACACGCTCCCCGAGGCTCCGGGCTACAGCATTGATATGCTTCCAGGTTCGCTGGATGACTTCGAGTTCAAGGGCGAATAGCTGGGGAACGTCATTTGTCCTTTGGGTTTGGGTCGCCAGTCGATCTTGCAACGCCATAAGCTCTTTCCAAATGACAAATGACCAGTGACAGATGACAAGAATCGGCATCTTCAGACGGCGTACTCCCCGGTCCGCCCCCTCCATATTGACACGTTTTCGTTAGCCTCCTACGTTTCGGCGTCTCGTGGGTCTCCAGGAGGGAGAAATTCCCCGGATTTGGCCGTCCGCCAGGCTCCGGGCAGTTGGGTGGAATCGTCGCGAAGGACCGCACCATGTCGCAGCCGGACATTCTTTCGTTTTCGCAGCACGCTCACGAACCGCAGTGCGAACCCCGGCAGCCGGTCCCTTTCATCGACCTTCGCGAGCAGCACCAGACCATTCGTGACGACGTGATGCAGGCCGTCACCCGCGTGTTCGACTCGCAGCACTTCATTCTCGGTGATGAATTGAGCCGGTTCGAGACCGAGTGCGCCTCGTACTGTGATTCACTGGACGCCATCGGCTGTGCTTCGGGGTCAGACGCCCTTCTCCTGGCCCTGATGGCTCTCGGCGTCGGGCCGGGGGATGAAGTCATCACGTCGCCGTTCAGTTTCTTCGCCACCGCCGGCTCGATCGATCGAGTCGGAGCCAAGCCGGTCTTCGTCGACATCCGACCGCAGACCTTCAACATGAATCCCGACCTCGTGGCCGACGCAGTGACGCCGGCGACGAAGGCCATTATGCCGGTGCACCTGTTCGGTCAGTGCGTCGAGATGGAGCCGCTGTGGCGGATTGCCGTGCGACATGGTTTGCCGATCATCGAAGACGCCGCGCAGGCGCTGGGTGCAAGATACCGTGGACGCCGTGCCGGCGTACTCGGCACCATCGGCTGCTTCAGCTTCTTCCCCACCAAGAACCTCGGCGCTGCCGGCGACGGCGGCCTGATGACGACCGACGACCCCGACCTATCGGCCCGGCTGCGCAGGTTGCGCGTGCATGGTGACGTGGGCGGCTATCAGCATGTCGAGGCAGGCATCAACAGCAGGCTCGATGCGCTGCAGGCGGCCGTGCTGTCGGTGAAGCTGAAGCATCTGGATGACTGGTCCCGCGCCCGGGCCGCGAACGCCGCACGTTACACCGCGGGAATCGAAGAGCGTGGACTGGCCGAATTCGTTCAGCCCCCGCCTGTCGCGCCGGATCGCGAGCATGTGTTCAATCAGTACTGCATTCGCATCGCCGACGGAATGCGCGATGCGGTCGCTGCGTCACTCAAGCAACAGAACGTCGGTTGCGCGGTGTACTACCCGAAGCCGCTGCATCTACAGCCCTGCTTCGAGCGCTGGGGCTACCGGGAGGGCGACCTCCCCGAAGCCGAGCGCGCCGCCAGTGAGATTCTCGCGCTGCCGATCTATCCGGAACTGGGCGAATCGCGTCAGCAGATCGTGCTCGACACGCTGACCGAAGCGGTCGCCGCAGCCAGGTGGTCTGCTCAGCGTGGTGACGCCGCCCGCAAGGCTGCGTGAGCTAAGTGAATGAACCCTGAAGGGTTCTGCAGCGCTTCACTCGTGGCAAAAGTCCGTCGCCCCATTGGGACGAGATATGTCGCGTCCCTTGTGGTAGCATTTCATCACATCGGCCGTCGCCGCTTGTTCCTGCACTCCGACGACTCCATACGGAGAGACGCTCATGAAATGCCTGCCATGGTCTTTGCTGCTGTTGTTGTGCTGCCCGATGTTCATTCACGCCTACGACGCGGGCTGGGTCGAACTCTTCAACGGCGAAACCCTCGACGGCTGGGTTCAGAAGAACGGCACTGCCACGTATCGCGTCGAGGATGGCGCCATCGTCGGCCAGACGACCACCGGCAGTCCGAATTCGTTTCTCACGACCGTGGAGAACTACGGCGACTTCGAACTCGAGTTCGAGGTGAAGTGCGACAACCGTCTCAACTCGGGCGTGCAGATTCGTTCGCAGACTGTCGATGCCAGCGATGAAGAAGAGGCGGCCGGCAACTGGGGCCGCGTGAATGGTCCGCAGTGCGAAATCGAAGCCGCCGCCGATGATGGCGCGCTCGCCGGCTACATCTACGGCGAGGCCACCGAGTACGGCTGGCTGGTGGCAGATGCCGACCGCATTCGGCATCCCCACTACAAGAACGAAGAGTGGAATCACTATCGCATTCTGTGCGAGGGGCCGAGGATTCAGACCTGGATCAATGGCGAGCCGGTGTGCGATCTGACTCACGAAGAGATCTACGAGACTCATCCGAGCGGCTTCATCGGCTTGCAGGTACATGGCATTGCCGAAAACGAGGGACCGTATGAAGTGGCGTGGCGGAACATTCGCATTTGCGTGCTCGATGATGAACAGGCCAACGCCGGGGAGTGGATTCCGCTCTTCAACGGACGCGACCTGACCGGCTGGACTCCCAAGATTCGCGGCTATGCGGCCGGTGAGAACTTCGGCGACACGTTTCGCGTCGTCGATGGGGCCATTCAGGTGAACTACGACGGCTACGATTCGTTCGACGAGCAGTTCGGCCATCTGTTTTACAACGAGCCGTTCTCGAACTACTTGCTCAAGGTCGAATACCGATTCATCGGCGACCAGTGTCCGAACGGGCCAGGGTGGGCGATTCGCAACAGCGGCGTGATGGTGCACGGCGAATCCCCCGAACAGATGTCGGTCGATCAGGACTTCCCGGCTTCGATCGAAGTGCAACTGCTCGGCGGCAACGGGACCGACGATCGCACGACGGCCAACCTCTGCACGCCGGGGACGAATGTCGTCATCGACAACCGCATCATCCTCCAGCACTGCACGAGTTCACAATCCGAGACGTATCACGGGGACGGGTGGGTGACAGTCGAAATCGAGGTTCGCGGCAACGAAGTGATTCGTCACATCATCGATGGGGAAGAAGTGCTGAGCTACAACCAGCCGCAACTCGATGACCGCGACGCCCACGCCCGCGAATTGGCCGAAACCAACGGCGGCCTGCAACTAAGCGGCGGCACGATCTCGCTGCAGTCGGAAAGCCACCCCGTCGAGTTCCGCCGGGTGGATTTGCTGCCGTTGGAGTGAGTCGCCTTTCGCTTCGCGAAAGAAGCGTAGCGGCGTCTGTCCCCAGACGCCGGGACCAAAGTGCGCGACGAAGATCCTGGTTAAAGCGCTGCGACCAGGTGACGTTCACCCGCGTCGCCCCGTGTCTGGGGACAGACACGGCTACGAAATACGGACATCCTCTCCGCGCAAGAAGCGTTGGAAATGCGCTGCGCTGTGCTGTTAGCGCTCGTATGTCTTGAATGCAAGTCGTTACTGATTCACCGCTACTTTCGCGGAGCGAAGGCGACTATGGCGTACGCTTGCGCCCGCCGCGCGAATGTGCGACACTGATGACATCATGGGCTACATGTGATTGAGCGCTAGAGAGCAAGAATGGCAAGGCACGAGGCCGGGGATGGAGCGATGAATACGATCAGGCGCGGGGACTGCATTGGCGAGATGCAGAAGCTGGAGGCGGGCAGCGCCGATCTGGTGTTTGCCGATCCGCCGTTCAACATCGGCTACGACTACGACGTCTATCGCGATTCGCTGAGCGCCGAGAAGTATCTCCAGTGGTCGCGCAAGTGGATCGGAGCCGTCCACCGAGTTCTCAAGCCCTACGGCACGTTCTGGCTGGCGATCGGCGACGAGTTCGCCGCCGAACTCAAGATCGAATCGCAGAAGATCGGCTTCCACTGCCGCAGTTGGGTGATCTGGTACTACACGTTCGGCGTGAACTGCTCGCGCAAGTTCACGCGCTCGCACGCGCATCTGTTTCATTTCGTGAAGGATCCCGACAACTTCGTGTTCCGGGCCGATGAACTGGAGAACCGCGTCCCCTCGGCGAGGCAGCTCGTCTACAACGACGGGCGGGCGAATTCGCGCGGCAGGCTGCCGGATGACACCTGGATCATCCGCCCCGCAGACGCGATTGGTGAAATGACGGCTGATGACGAATTTCAATTGATTAACCTTTCGCCGCAAGACGACGAGCGAACCTATACGTTGCGTCCTCAAGATCTTCAGGGGGGACTCACCTCCGTGGACGACACCTGGTACTTCCCGAGGGTGGCGGGAACGTTCAAGGAGCGATCGGGTTTTCATGGCTGTCAGATGCCTGAGCAGCTACTGGGGCGCATCATCCGCATCTGCAGCGAGCCGGGGGCACTTGTGGTCGACCCCTTCTCTGGCAGCGGCACGACGGTGGCGGTCGCGATGAAGCTTGGGCGCCGGTATTTAGGGTTCGACCTGTCGAAGGATTATGTGCGCCTCGGAAAGGAACGACTGATGTCAATCCGCGTCGGGGATCCGCTCGACGGGTCGGAGGAACCAACGCTAAGCGCACCAAGTACAAAGTCTCGTCGCCGCGAAGGAGGGACGATTCCAGCAATTCGAGGTAATCGCCGACTCGCAGACCCAGCAAACGAAATCTCGACAGAGGAATTGACAATTACCGCGCAGGGAATACTGAAAGCGTATGCAGATACTCATGACGGGTACTCGGCGGACCGCGTAGTTGCTGACCCGGATCTCAATGCTCGATTTACTGCGGCATGTTCGGAACTTGATCTGGTAGGGAACGCTCGAATGTGGAATATGTTCCTCTTCCGACTGAGGAAAG
>JANNSB010000336.1:0-26217 GCA_031402175.1 Planctomycetaceae bacterium | reverse complement strand
GATAGTTGGGATGGAACGCCAATCCGAGAAAGCCTTCTTCGTTCTGCTGATCGGAGTAGCTGACCCGATCCTGAATGTCGAGAAACACCTTGCTCGTCGTCGCATCCGCCTCGTTGTCGAAGACGTAAATCACGCCGTGCTGATCGCCCACGAACAGGCGATTCGAATCGTCAGCGGCATTGGTAATGATCACGGGGCGAAACGCCTTGAGCCGCCCTTGTTCATCTTCGGGTTCCCAGCCTTCCCACTGCATGTCGTGAAACGCCAGCTCGACATGCAGCGGCAGCGTGCCGTCGATGGGGTTCGGGACCGAGCCGTCTTCCGGCAACGGCCTGATCTTGATGTTGCGGTACGAAACGGCGTTGCCATGGTCCTGCAGGCAGATGTGCCCGCGGCCTGCGGCTCCGAAGCCTTCGTACTCGGCGAACTTGCTCTGAGCGACCCGCTGGTTCCAGTCGTCGCTGCCCAAGTTGAACTGCGCGTACCGCACGCCGTTCATGTTGATCTCGCACCCATTCGCGGCGATGCGGATGTAAAGTTGATTCCATTCACCCGTGGGACGCGTGGCGTCGACGTCGCTTGGGTAGAGTTGATAGAGCCAGCCGGCGAGTTGCGGGTCGTGGCCATCGACGTTGTCCTGCACCTGAATCTCGGGTCCGCTGTGCCAGGGAGCATCATTCTCCTCGGTGACGTGGAACATGATGCCGCTGTTCCCTCCGGGAGAGATCTTGTATTCGATCGACAGTTCGAACCACTCGTACTGATCGGTGGTGACGATGTCGCCGGCTCCATCCTGCCGGACGAGCGCGCCGTCCTCGACGACCCAGCCGTCGCTGAGAGTGTTTTGTCGATAGCTGCGCCAGCCGTCGGCCGATTCGCCGTCGAACAGAAGCTCCCAGCCTGCCTTCTCCTCGGAGACCGAGAGCGTGTTGGGCTCTGCCGCGTGTGCTGAACTCGCGCCGAGCAATCCCGACACAAGAAACAGAGGCAGGATGCGCGCCGCATTCAAACGTCGTTGACTCATCAGTGGCTCCCTCGATGTTGATGCCATGCAGCGCTCGAACACGCCGCTCTTTCCGGTCCGGCCAGCGAGGCCGATTCTAGCAAAAGACCTGGCGAAGATGGAGCAAGCGAAACACGCTCGACGGCAACCCGATTGTTCTTGCTGTAGGGATCGGACTCTGTGCCGATCCCGGCGGCGAGATGTCTCTGCTTCTTATGGAGCGCATTCCCGTGAACAACGACCAGGCACGATCTCGGCGAACCTTCACGAGAGGGCTTCTCGTACCGCGAAACGCCAGCCCGCAGCGGGACGCCACTCCATGTTTGCCTGACCTGAACAATCGCGGTGCCTTGGGATGTGCTCTGATCTCACGCCACGTCCCAGGTGTCGCCGCTATTGAACAGAGCCTGCAAATCGCCTGGGCCCCGTTCATCGGTAATCCGCTGTATCTGCTGGTTGGCCGCGCCGTCGTAGGTGGGCCGATCGACGCAGCGGAAGACGCCCAGCGGCTCGGGAGATTCCGGATACCTCATCCGTGCCAGCGCGAACGCCAGGCTCGGATCTTCCAGCTTCTCGTCATGGAACAGCAGGTCGTCTTCCTTCACCTGAGCGAGCGACACGACTTCGGGCTGCCCCTTGCTATTGAGCTGAATGCCCTTGTCTCGCTTGGCGCCGAAGATCAGCGGACGGCCGTGTTCCAGGTAGATGCAGTTGTCGTCCTTCACGTCTTTTTTCGCTGCGAAGTCGAACACGCCCGGATTGAACACGTTGCAGTCCTGATAGACCTCGACGAATGCCGTCCCGCGGTGATGGGCAGCGCGCTCCAGCGTCGCCGCCAGATGCTTGATGTCGACATCGACGCTGCGGGCGACGAACGTCGCTTCGGCTCCCAGGGCAACCGACAACGGGTTGACCGGCGCATCGACCGAGCCGTAGGGCGTGCTCTTGGTTTTCGTTCCCAGCGGACTGGTCGGGGAGTATTGCCCCTTCGTCAGCCCGTAGATCTGGTTGTTGAACATGATGATCTTGAGGTCGACGTTACGGCGAATCACATGCAGGAAGTGATTGCCGCCGATCGAGAGCGAATCGCCGTCGCCGGTGATGACCCAAATCTGCAGATCGGGTCGCGACAGTTTCAATCCCGTGGCGATGGCCGGCGCGCGGCCATGAATGCCGTGGACGCCATACGTGTTCATGTAATACGGGAAACGGCTGGAGCAACCGATGCCCGACACGAAGACCATCTTCTCCTTGGGGATCCCCAGCGTGGGGAGCACCTTCTTCATCTGAGCGAGAATGGAATAGTCGCCGCAGCGCGGGCACCAGCGGATCTCCTGATCGCTGGCGAAATCCTTGGGAGTCAGTACCGGCAGGGCCACATCGGTCGACATTTCGGTGTCCTTCATGGGCATGTTCGCCCGTCAGGGGCGTTGATGATGCTGTGAATGAATTATTTCAATAGGTCAGCGACGGGAATCGTTATTTACATGGTAACCCGAAGCGTTAGCGAGGGGGGCGTGACGAACGGCTTCCGATCCAAGTCGCGGTCGATCGGCGGGTACGAGCGTGCCAGTCACACTCGTGCAAGGTCCACGTCCGCAAGCCACCGCCAACCTTGATTGCATACAACTCTTCACGATCCCCTCGCTCACGCGTCGGGTTAGGATTTAACTCGACAGCACTTCGTTGATCTTCTGCGTCAATTCGCTGACCAGGAACGGTTTGCCCTTAATCTTGTTGAATCCAATCGCATCGACCAGGAAATGGGCTCGCAGTATGAAACGCAACTGGCCGGTGTTGAGTTCCGGCACCAGGACTTTCTTGTAGCTCTGGATGATCTGCTGCAGGTTCTTCGGGAAGGGGTTGAGGTACTGCAGGTGAGTGTGGGCGACCGACTTGCCTTCACGAATCGAACGCTGTACCGCGGTGCGCACGGCTCCATAGGTGCCGCCCCAACTGACCACCAGCAAATCCCCTTCTTCCGGCCCTTCGACTTCCTGCAAGGGGAGCGACTCGGCGATGCCGGCCACCTTCTTGCGACGGATATCGGTCATCAACTGATGGTTGTCGGAATCATACGACACGTTGCCCGACACGTCCGCCTTTTCCAACCCGCCGATACGGTGTTCGAGGCCGATCGTGCCGGGAATGGCCCACGGCCGCACGAGCCGGTCGTCGCGCAAATAGGGGAGATAGCCGTCGCCGTTGCCATTGCTCTCCAGCGGATGCTTCGCCCGGATTGGTTCGAGGTCTTCAATCGCGGGGATGCGCCAGGGTTCGGCTCCGTTCGCGATATAGCCGTCGGTCAAGAGGAACACGGGGGTCATGTAGTCGACGGCGATCTTGAGGGCCTGCTGGATCATGTGGAAGCAGTCGCTCGGCGACTTCGCGGCGATCACGGGAATCGGGCAGTCGCCGTTGCGTCCGAAGTAGCACATGAAGAGGTCGGACTGTTCGGTCTTGGTCGGCAATCCGGTGCTCGGTCCGCCGCGCTGCACGTTGATGATGACCATCGGCAACTCCGTCATGATGCCCAGGCCGATGCCTTCGCTCTTCAGTGCGATGCCGGGACCGCTGCTGGCAGTGACCGCGAGCGAGCCGCCGAAGCTGGCGCCGACGACGGATGTGATGGCGGCGATCTCGTCCTCGGCCTGAAACGTCATCACTCCATACTGCTTCAGGGACGACAGTTCATGTAGAATGTCGCTGGCGGGCGTGATGGGATACCCGGCGTAGAACAGTCGCTTTCCCGACAGCTTGGCGGCAGCCGCCATGCCCCAAGCCAAGGCTTCGTTGCCGGTGATCTTGCGGTATTTTCCAGGCTCCAGGCGCGCGGGCGCAACATGATAGTGCACCGTGAACGCTTCGGTCGAATCCCCGTAGTTGGTGCCCGCGCGCAGAGCCCGCAGGTTCGCTTCCAGCACCGCGGGGCTCTTGCGGAACTTGTCCTCGATGTAGCGCAGGGTCGGCGACGGGTCGCGATCGTACAGCCAATAGACCAGACCCAGCGCGAAGAAGTTCTTGCAGCGATCCGATTCTTTCTGACTGAGGCCCAGCCCCGCGACGGAATCTCGCGTGAGCCTTGTCATCGGCACCCGTTGCAACCGGTATCGCGAAGAGAGGATGCCGTCGTCCAACGGATTCGACTTGTAATGCGCCTTGGTGAGGTCGCTCAGATCGAAGGAGTCTTCATTGACGATCAGCGTGCCGCCGGGCTTGAGGTCGTCAACATTGGTCTTGAGAGCCGCGGGGTTCATCGCGACCAAAGTGTCGACTTCGTCACCGGGAGTGTAGATGTCACTGTTCGAGAAGCAGAGCTGATAACCGCTCACGCCCGCCAGTGACCCGGCCGGGGCGCGAATCTCGGCGGGGAAGTCGGGCAGCGTGCTCACATCGTTGCCGAAGGCGGCCGAAACATTTGTGAACTGCGTGCCCACCAACTGCATGCCGTCGCCGCTGTCGCCGCAGAAGCGAATAACGACGCTGTCCAGTTCCTGCGATTCCTTGGATGGGGTGAGCGTGTCTCCTAAGTCCGACATGGCGTGTGTGCTCCCAGGCACTAAGTGTAGCTATGAAAAAAAACATCCCACGAGATCACTGATCCCGTGGGTTGAAATGAACTCAGAAGGCGGCGGGCGCGAGAACTCCAGCGCACGCGATCCAGTCGCGTTCCAGGCTGTTGAGGTTGTTCAATCTGTTCTTCGAGCGTCGGCATGTCATTCACTCGCCAGGACTGATTCGCTGGATCGAGTGCAATTCAGTTCTCACCACACCGCCCGGAAACGCTTCGTCTTGACACAGCAACTTCCGAGCGCACCCAACTCGCTGCATCTGTCGGCGTCGCCATTCGAGATGTCGGAATCAGCACCCGCCCACGCGGAGAGCAACATTCTCAATCAGCTCGATACCACACGGCGACCATCGTTCAAAGTACAGCGTCTGTTTCCAAGTCCATTCTTGCAAAGTTCGCCGAAAGTTCAAACGGGAAGGGACGTGAACTTACGGCAATGTAATGATTGCCCGCGATTTGGCTCATTCACGCTGGCATTGACTCGAACAGACTGTTCTGCACGCCGTACCCAAGGCAAGAAAAAAAACCGGACGGGCGAAGCCGCGTTCAGATGGGGCGAACCGGAGGGGTAGTGCGCCGCCTTGGTTGTAACCGATCGATTTGAAAGCACTTTCAGCACCAAACCATTTATCTGGCCACTCACTGCGTTGAATTGCATCCGTGTTCGCGCTCGGCACGCCGCTCCCGTTGGTCCCGCTGGTCGTGGCGTGCCACCCAGGGTCGGGCACTCGGCCACTGTCAGGAACGGCGTCAGTTGCTACTCGGCCGCCGCTTCACCCACGAGTTGCGGCAGTTGCGTGGGGCCGAAGGCGACATTGTGGCGGGAGTCCAGTTCCATTCGGTCGCCGTCGAAATGGAATTCGAGGGTCGAGTAGAACGGCGTCTCGCAGGCGACGAGTTTGATCGTAAAGACATCATCTGCCGTCCATACGCCGCTGGCGGCAATCAACAGGTCGTCGGGGACGCCGAGAAACTTGTCGATGCCGTTGTTGAACCCGCCGTGGCTTGTCGTCCAGGCTCCCAGTCCCACGGGAGTACGGGTCTCCTCGTCCGCAGTGCGGACGACCAGGGTCGCAGCATCGTCTGGGAATTCGAGCGAGACGGCGTCGATGCCGCGATCGTTCTCCGGAAACGCATACCACTGGCCCGAGACATCGGCAGCCAGGTCCGCTCTCGTTTCGCCGATGGGCATACGTATCGTCAATCCGGCGAGACGCGACTGGAGTTCCTGTTGTGCGGCCGCGTCTTCCGGCAGCGAACCATCTTGCAGAGCCGGTAGCAGCTTGTCCCATACGAGATTCAGCACGTTTTGCATGTCGGACACGCCGCTGGTGATGGCCACCACGGCATCCTGTTCCGGTAGGACGATGCTGTACTGCCCGAACGCCCCATCGCCGCGATAGGCGTTGTGACGCGAACGCCAGAACTGATAGCCGTATCCCTGAGCCCAGTCGCTGGTCAGTGAGTCGCCGTTCTCTGACTGAATTGTCGTCGCCGCATGAATCCAGTCGGCGGGAATGAGTTGCTCGCCGTTCCACTCGCCGTGTTGCAGATACAACTGTCCGAACTTGGCGATCTCCTCGGTGCGGGCCATGAAGCCGTATCCGCCGGTGGAGATGCCTTCGGGGCTGGCGAGCCACTGGGGATCCTCGAAGCCGAGCGGCTCGAACAGTCGCGGCTTCAAGTAATCGAGCACGGTCTGGCCCGTCACCTTCTGCACGATGGCCGATTGCATGTAGGTGGCGGCCGTGTTGTAGACGAACCGCGATCCCGGCGCGTGCGCGACGGGATGCGCAAAGAAACGCTCCACCCACGTCAGCCCGGCGACGGGCGAATCGGGGCCTTCTCAAATCATCGGCGGTTCGGTCTCGTGACCGGTGTTCATCCGCAGCAGGTCATGCACCCACATCGCCTGCAGACTCTCCGACGGCTCATCAGGAACTTCATCAGGAAAGAAGCTGATCACCGGGTCGTCCACACTCAACTTGCCCTCGGCCACCGCGAGCCCGACGGCTGTCGAGGTGAAGCTCTTACTCAGCGAATAAAGGATGTGCGGCGTCTCGGGGTTATAGGGCGTCCACCAGCCCTCGGCCACGACCTGCCCATGCCGCACCAGCATGAAGCTGTGAATGGCGTCGACCTCGTCCAGCGCGTTGATGAAGTCGAGCAGTGCCGGGGCCGACACACCCTGCGATTCGGGCGTGCCGCGGGGCAGCGCGTCGGCGAACGAAGAAACGCTCGAGGACGAGAAAACCATGGCAAACAAGACGTAGCCGATTTGGCGAATGGGCATCGGGGACTTTCGGATCAGGATGGCGTTCTAATGACAATTCATGTTACCGCTTCGGCGCGTGTTGCCAACATGTGGCATTCCCACGGTCGATGACGGCCACGCGCCGAGGGAGGGGAACCAACTATCCTTCGCGATTTCCCGCAAACGTCAGAAACTCCACGATGCGACCTGCTGTCCACACTCCTTCACCCGCTGGAACATGCACAAGTCCCTCTGTGGAGGCGACGCCGCGCAGGTCGGAGGAACCTTGCCAGTTGAGGATTTCGACCTGCTGCAGTTCCCGCGCGTAGGCTCTTCCAAACTCGACCTTCAAACGACTGTCCACGAGCCGCGCGGGATGATACACCGGCCGCTCCCCTTGCAGTTTCACATCGGCCGCGAGTCGTACGGCCAATGGCAATCGCCAGAACGCAGCGGCCCCCTGCATCCGTTCCAGCGCGTGTCTGACGAACAGTTCAAAGCACACGAGACTGCTCACCGGGTTTCCCGGCAGGCCGAAGACGAGACCAGTCCGGCCGTCGGGGCGGGTGTGCGCGCCAAACCAGAGTGGCTTGCCGGGCTTGAGATTCACGTTATGGAACACCTGCTTCACTCCCGCGCGTATGAGCGCGGCGGGAACGAGATCCTTGTCCCCGGCCGACACACCCCCGGAAAGACATAGAATGTCGGACTGCAGTCCCTCTGCGATGAAGCGATCGAGTTCATCGGCTTGATCGCGGCACACGCCGAGAGGACGGGGAACCGCGCCGCTGTTCGTCACACAGGCGCACAGCATCGATTCGTTCGAGTTGCGTATCTGCCCGGGACCAGGCGTGGCCTCGATCGGCACGAGTTCATCTCCCGTCGCGAGTATCGCCACTTCTGGCCGACGAATGACAGAAACTCTGGCTTGCCCCAGTTCCGCGAGCAGTCCGATCGATGCGGCGTTCAGTCTGGCGGAGCGCTCCAGCACAAGATCTCCGGATCGCATTGAAGCACCCTGTCGAACGATATGCTCGCCAACGCGCGGCTGCGACGTGAGCCGAATCCTGCCCGCGACCTGATCGAACTCGACGGCTTCTTTGCGGATCACGCAGTCGGCCCCCGCGGGAATCGGCGCCCCGGTCATGATCTGTATCGCCTGCCCGCTTCGAACCTCGACAGCAGTCGTCTCTCCCGCGAAGACGGTGGCAACGACTTCCAGTTGCGAACCGGCGGCAGCGTCGGCGACGCGCAGGGCGAAGCCGTCCATCAGCGACTTGTCCCACGGCGGCGAGTCGATCGTGCTGACGATGTCTGCCGTCAATCGCATACCGAGTGCATCGGCGATCGGCTCATCGACCGGATCGAGGCGAACGACCGTAGCGTCAATGTGAGCCAGCGCCTCGGCGACACTCAACATGCCGGCACCTTCACGGCTGGAGGGCTTCGAGGAGCCGGCCACGGAACTCGTGGAACACGCTGCGGGCCTCGTCGCGCATCACATCTGTCATTTCGCCATCGAGCGAGATCAGCAGTGCCTGCATCTGCAGATAGGTCGGCATCGTCCAGCGATTTCCACCGGCCAGCACGCGCCGCCAGGTGGGATGCAGGAAACCGCCGGCGGGGGCTTCATACGGCGAGCCGTCGGTCTGGCAGAGATCGAAGATCAGCAGGGCGCGCTCGGACGAGGGGAGCTGCATGTCGAGTTCGCGAGTCGTCTGATTCACAATCCGCTGATTCGATGTTTCCCAGCCGCGGCTGCGATAACAGACGCTCAACTCGTGCCAATCCTGGAAGGGGTAGTCCACCGAGATCTCAAGAGTGTAGTCGCCGGTGAAGTATTTCCAGGTACGAGAATGCTCGCCGAAGTCGCTACCCGTGCCGCGATCGATGGACTTGAATTGCCCCTCGGACCAAGGGCCAATCTCCGCCGGGAGAAAATCTTCGGGGAGGTTGGTGACGACTTCGGGCACCTGCGACGCGACCCGAAATGGTCCGATCCCGGCATAGAACTGCGCCCCTGCCAGCGCGAGCGCCACGCCGGCCAGCGTCCAGTCGACGACTCGCCAGCCCACCGCGCGGTCGGCGTTCGGCACAGTCTCAACACCGCCGGGCATGTGATCGTCGTCTTGCGGAGAAGGCGGATTGATGAAGTTCCACAACGCGACCAGCGGATTCCCCTCGACATGATCGTACAACGGAGACATCGGGTTGGCGGGAATCGCGCCGAGCAGGAAACACAGCAGGCGGTCGGTGCTCAGCATCAGACCGGCGGCCAGCAGGAAAGACACTGTTCCCAACACGGCGTGTGGAAACTTACCCAGCAGGTCGACGTCGTACCACACGAGCGCCGCGACGATCACGCAGATGCGGAAGATGTTCATCGCGCACGCCCAGAAGACTCCGCTGGCCGCGAGCAGCGTCCCATGCAGAATCGAGCGGCGCATCCAGACGGCGAAGACAACGCCGGTGGCGACGAGCGTCATCAGCGACACGACGCCGCTACAGGCTTCCTCGACGAACAGCTCGCGATGGGGCAACCTGATGATGTTGCCCTGCGTGTTGTGTTCGATGTGCAAGGCATCGAGTGCAATGCTGCTGAGCTGAGTGCTCAACCCTTGCAGCCATTGCACAAGTTGGTCGTCCAGACCGTTCGGAAGTCTGAATAGCAGGAGCAAGAGGATCCATGGCCCCCACAACGGGAGTTTGCCGTGAATGATCACTCCGGCCGCGATCACCATGAACGCTCCCCACGCCATCAGGGGAGAAATCTTGGCGACGGCCAACGCAAAGGCCGCCAGACCGGCCAGGTAAACGCTGCGGGCGACGAAGGCACGGCGTTTGGAAGCACACTGCCAGCCTGCGGCTGGCCAGCGAATGGCAACCAGAATCGCGCCGACCGCCAGGACCGCTGGAAAGAACTGATACTGCGGCCGCGACCAAAGCTGCAGCGCGTGCACACAGAGAATGGGCAACATCGCCAGCAGGATGATGCCGATCGGGAGGATGACCCCGAACGGAACGCGATTTCCCTGTTTGGTCTCAACTGCGGCAGTCATGTCCTGCAATTCTGTCGTTCAAATACAAAGTGCACAGTGTGCAACCGCGAACCGGCGGGGTCAATCACCTTCCGGGGTACGAGGCGTTTGTTCCAGAAGCATCAATAGTTTCCGTTGCATTTCCTCGGGAAGATATCGGTCAGTATGGCCCGCTTCTCGATTGAGTTCATCCAGTTCGACGGCATGAGCGGCCCGCAGCCTCGCCTCATCGTCGTTTCCTGCAGCCTGTAGGGCGAGACTGACAGTTCCTTGATACAGCGACGAGTTCGGATATCCGCTGGCGGCACTGAGCAAGAAGCCGACGGCGGCACTCTCATGTCCGTCCCCACGTTCATAGGCCCGCCAATACATCTGGCCCAATTCGAACATCAGCCGGGGATTCTCCTGGTCGAGACTGAGTGCCTCGCCTTGAAACTCGGCGGCCTGTTGCAGCAGCCGGTCTCGTGTCGACTTCGGACTGGCGGTGTTCCACCTGCTCATCAGGAGCTGTGCACGTCGGTTCCAGGGAATCGGATCGAGCGGGTCGGCCTCACACGCCAGAGCGTAGTATTGCATGGCCTTCTCGGAACCACGATTTCGTAGCGCTTCGACATCGCCGGCCTGGATGAGCAGTGTGGCATTCACGACGGGCTTGAGTCCGGTCTGCACCGTGATCAGGAGAGTCACGGCCAGCACCAGCGCACCCGTGGCATTCACGAATCTGGCGGCAAGCGCCGAGGCCTTCGACGGTGACGCCGAACGGGATCCATCCACGAGGAAGAGACCAGTGAGCAGCACAAGCTGCGTGATGCCCGGCATGCCGATGCCGCCGGAAGTAAGGAGGTGCACGACCAACCCGGCCAAAAGCGTGCTGATGACGACCGGATGATCAAGCGCTGAGGTCGCCTTGCCGCCGTTCAGCAGGCCCCATATTCCGACGACGCACATTGCAGCCACCACTATGGCAAGAAGTTGCATGTCCCACGATGCGCCCATCAGGCCATTCCACAGGAACGGTGCCAACCCCGCGCCGGCAACACCCCGAAGGGCAACGCTCCACTGCGGTGAAACCGGCTGCTGCGGACGAGTGATCTGCGAAACTCCGCTCCACGCCGCTCCCAGCAGCAATGCAGCCAATGCGAGCAACGGGACGATGCCGCCGATGGCCCAGACTTCCAGAAACAGATTGTGCGGATCGAGAATCTCTTCGCTCGATCCCGGCAATTTGTACTTCAAGTAGTTCACTCGAAAGTTGCCTGGTCCTGTGCCGGACCAAGGATGTTCCTGGATGACGCCCCATGTCGCCTCCCAGAATTCCAGGCGATAACGCAGAGATTTGCCTGCCTCGGAGAACACGAGACGATCGAGACCGCCGGTGAACCAGGTCGCGGCCAGCAGCAGTCCGATTACGGCGATTCCTGTCATGACGGGGCGCAACCAGCGTCGTTCGCCGCGCAGCGATATCATGCAGCATGCGGCGACGCCTACTGCCGCGAGGAGTCCGATCCAGGCGGACCGGCTCTTCGTCAACAGCAGGACATAACCGAGCAGCAGACAGACTGCGATCAGTGCGATCGATCGCGCCCATTCAGCTCGTGTCACTGACAGGCTCTGCCACAAGATGACCACGATCCCGAAGATCAATAGTGCGGCGAACGTGTTCGCGAGGGCGAAGCGGCCGACTGGTTCAGTGCTGTTCAACACGCGGTTTCGCAGCGACGCCCCGCCGCTGGAATCCAGCAGCGCGACCTCCGGCCCCAATTCATCGCGCAGGTCCGACAGCCGTTGACGCTCGACCGATGTGAGATCCGAACGCCCCGAGAGCGATTCGTACTCGACAAGCTGCCGGCCGAGGTTCGCGTACCAGACGTGATGCTGCCACACGCCGAGTCCCGCCAACGCGATGACGAGCGATGCCAGCGCGACGAGCAGCGATTGGCGGAGTGACGCATCGCGGAACCACCGCCGGCAGAGCAGCATCGCCACCGCCAAGCCGAACCACTCCCAGAGCATCGTCAACGCGCTGCGTTCATTCCCGGCAATATGTTCGTTGAGCACCTGGCCCGCCGACAGCATGTACCCGCCACACAGTCCGCAGATAAGGAAATCCCAACGGTCCCACTTCTCCCGTGGAGTGCGACTGCGAAAGCATCGCCACAGCCATGCGGCACCGAGTGCGAGCCAGGCCACGACGATCCACAACGTGCGCCCCTGCTCGGGAGCTTCCGTGGGCACAAGCCAACGTGCCCCGAGCAACGCGATCGCCGCGATCTGCCAACCGGCCGACATCTCTTCACCGGCATCACTCGGTTCTGGACGCGGCGATGGGCTGTCGGCAGGACGTTTCACGGGAGTGACGCCGGTTGATGTTCCGCTTCGCTCGGCTCCCCTCCATCACGATCGGATTGCGCCGCCGCAGTCTCCGGTTTCAATGGCACGCCGTCGCGCAGCATCCGCTCGCGCTGCACGCTGCGGCGTCCCACGGTTTCGATCAATCCCACGATCGACAACACGCAGAGCACCATGGCCACCACGAGCAACGCCCCTGTCCAGTCGGCCACCTTGTACAAGAGCAGTGCGGCAATGCCGGTGGTCAACGTGCCGAGATGAATGACCAGCACCGCGTGCGGTCTGCTGAACCCGAGATCAACGAGCCGGTGCGAGAAGTGCCGCTTGTCGGGCGAGAACGGACTGCGCCCTTCCAGCAGTCGAATGCAGATCACGCTGCAGAAGTCATAGAGCGGAATCGCGAGAATGCACAGGGGAGCCAGGATGACATGCCTGCTCCCACCCTGCGTCGGGACGTAAAATGTGCCGAGCACCGTCAACGTTCCCATCAGCAGTCCGACGAACATGCTTCCGGAATCCCCCATGAAGATGCGGGCCGGGGGACGATTGTGATACAGGAACCCCATGAGCGATCCCGCCAGCGCGAGCAGACATCCGCCGACGAGCCAGCGCGGCTCGCTCTGCAAGAGGAGCATGATGGAAGCAAACATCAGGCTGCCGATCAGAGCGATGCCCGACGACAGCGCATCCATGTTGTCCAGAAAGTTGAAGGCATTGATCAGCACCACGATCCAGAAGACAGTCAGCGTGCCGCCGATCCAGGGCTGCTCCACGAAGATCGTGCCCCGCACGCCGGCCGCCACGAGAGCGATCGCCACGAGAAACTGAATCGCCAGTCGCATCCGCCAGCCGAGTCCGAAACGGTCGTCCAGCAGTCCCATCGCCGTGAGCAACGTCCCCGCCGCGAGAATGCCCCACAGCAGTCCCGAGCGATAGGACACGCCTGACAAGTGCACGGCCACTTCGGCGGGGATCCAGGTCGGGACCGACCCGGATTGAACGATCCACGTCACCAGCAGTTGAGCGCACGCGATGGGTATCACGAACCCCGCATAGACGCCGATGCCTCCGCCGAGCGGAGTGGGGGTCACATGCACCTTTCTGGCCGCGGGCTGGTCGATGAGTCCCCAGCGCGGCGCGCAGCGTCGCATCCAGGCGGTCACCAGCAGCGAAATCAGGCCTGCTGGAACGGTGCAGGCGACGACGAACCAGAGCATTGCGCACCCGGAGAAAGGATCTTTCGATCAGGATCCCCGATGCAAGCAGCCCGGTCAAGCAGGGATGTCATTGGTCACTTGTCACTTGTCACTTGTCATTTGTCACTTGTCACTGGGAAAGACTCGCTTCCAGATTCAAGTGACAAGTGACTCTCTTTCCATGCTCCATGCTCCATGCTCCTTGCTCGATGCTCCAAGAAAATCGGACCGGCCGGTCCTTTCCTCGGCTGGGGGAGTGTGTTCAGGGTGATGCAGAGGCTCATTTGCACGCGCTGGCAGGGAACTCAGTTGTGTCGACACATATCGGCGGGACGGGAAATCTGCCTCCCGATCGCCGGCTCACCCTGCTGCTCACGCCTTCAGACACGTTGCCTGCCGGACATCACCGGACATCACTCGATGCCAGTCTTACCCTACCCGTCGCGGTTGCGCGTGCAGGCACTGGGCTTTAGGCTTCAGGGAATGACGAGTGTTAAACGGCATACCGCGGGCGACGGTGATTGGTTGTCGGCCGCGGGTGGTATTGTCATCTTCCAGGTGACATGATCCGGAGCATCATGAACCGTCAGCCTGCCGATCATCTGAACAACTCGAGTTCCGTGGCGCGATCGCTGTCGGCCGAACACTCGGGCGAGACGATTGAACTCTGCACTGCGGCGAACATTCTCGAGGCGCCGGATGTTCAACCGATCGGGTGGTCGCTGAGACGCATCTTTCAGCGGCGCGGAACGGTCGTCGTCACCGATCACCGGATATTGGTTCAATCGAGCTGGCGATCGCCGGCGACCATTCTGTGGCTCGGCGTGTTCGCCTACGCCGTGTACCGGGCCTGCACAGGACAGCCCGTTGCAGCCGGGGTGGCGGTGCTGGCAGCGATTCTATTGCTGCAACGCAGACCCTACCGGCGCGACATTCCGTATGCGGAATTGAGATCGGTGCGGTTCGGCAGCGTGCAGGGCATTTCGGCGACTGGAGACATACTGGTCCTGGGACTCAACGAGGGAGCGCTGCATCTTGTGACTGCTCAGTCCATCACCGATGACCTTAAGCGCAAACTGGAATCTCGAGTGCCAGCCGCGACTCGAGAAGCCGCGACTTAGTCACGCCGTTCATTTGCGATGACAGGCGGATGGCACACTTTGGCGTTTCACTCGTCGTGTCCATTTGTCGATCGCGCTGCCGCCGCATTCGCGGCTCTCGATTCAATGCGCCGTTGGATCCGTGGACTATCGTCCACGGCTAATTGCTTTCGCCGCTGGGCAGTTCGTCCCTTCGCTGCACTCTGGCAAGCTCAATGGAGGCAAGTCGCACACTCTGCTGCTGATTCCGCGCCGCGTCCCCCCACGCAATCGCGTGCAATGCCAGCGCGGCGATCCAGAGCCAATAGCCATAATACAGCGCGCCGTCGTACATGTCGCTCAGATTGCCGCGGGCCATGCCGCCAGTGACACCCACGATCGGCATGAGCAGCCCCGCCAGCAGGCCGCACGCGGAGACATAACACATGCCCACCGCGCGCCGCCGCAAAAACAAGCCCGCGACAACCGACATGATAAGCGTGAGGTTCGCGAATGTTCCCATGATCAACGTCAGCCACGTCGGAATCGAGATGAACACATCGTTGCTACTTCCAAAAAACTCGATCCGCAACCACGGAGAGAAGGTCAGTCCAATTGTCATCAAGAACGCGTCGTAGCCCGGCATGACATGGGTCGATGACGACCGAATGGCCGGTGAGCACAACGCGATCGCGAACACGATGCCAGTCGCCGCAAACAGCAGTCCCGGCAGCGCGCGACGGACCTGACGTCGACTCACCTTGATCCTCCACACCACGCTCCACCAGCCGGCGGCGACGAGGGTGAGTGCGGCGATCCAGAGCCAGTATTCGATCTTGAGTTGGCCATAGGCTGTCCAGATATCCGGGAAGAAGAGTCTTCCGTCGCTCATGGCGGGCATGATCAGTCCCGCGACCAGTCCATTGATCGCCAGCATCAACATGGGCAGAGCATGTCTGTGGCGGAGCTCGCGTCCGAACAGCGCCGTTGTCAGCAGAGTCAGGTTCGCGAACAGCCCCGGCCAACGGTGGTAGAGCAGACCATCAATGTCCACCACCACGGGGCAGAACAGAGTGACCACGAACACGGCTCCGGCCAGCGCGAACAATCCCGCCGCTGCCGAGATGCCATCGCCGGCGTAGAGTGGCTCAGGCTTCATGGATTCGTCCAATGCGGTGAGAGCTGACTCATCACGGACCAGGGCGAGGGATGGGAGCCCAAATCCACCGTTTCCGCGGATCAGTCCGGGTGGTGGTAGTATTCCGCAGGTGGTGGAAGTTGTGATCTCGCGATGATTGTCTTTCGCAACCTCCGCCGAGTCCACACGACGCTCCACCACCCGGCGGCGACGAGGGCGAGCGACGCGATCCACAGCCAGTAACCTATCTGGAGTTGGCCATAACCCTCGAAGTCACTGCGGTAAGTGTTTCGCGCGAAGAACATCATGGCCGGCATGATCAGACCCGCCAGCAGTCCGTTGATCGCGAGCGTCAGCATCGGCACGGCATGTCGGTGGCGTAGCTTGCGTCCGAACAGGGCGGTCGTCAACAGTGTCAGGTTCGCGAACAGGCCAATCAACATCAACACGACTGCGAACGCGGGGATGGCTTCGTTCCGTGTCACGAGGTACCACAGGCCCGTCACGCTTCCCAAAGCCGTTATGTACACCATCATCCAGCCGTAGAGCGTATAGCCCATGACCTCTGCTACGGGACAGAGCATCGACACGAACAGCATGAACCCGGCCAGCGCGAATAGCCCCGCCGATGTCGAAACACCATCGCCGGCGTAAAGTGACTCAGGCTTCATGGTTCGTCCAATGCGGTGAGAAACGACTCATCACGGACCAAGGCGAGGAACGGTGATCGATGTTACGCACAAGTTGCATCAACCGCCATGTTTGTCATCCGCTCTGCTTTCGCCGCTTCTCGGCTGGGTTGTTGTTGTCATCGCATTGAAACCTGCATAGCGCCTCTGCCGCTGATACCACACGACGCTTCCCCACCCGGCGGCGACGAGCGCGAGCGAGGCGATCCAGGCCCAGTAACCGATGCCGAGGTTCTCGTAGCCGCTCCACGCCCACGAATCAAAGATTCCGCACAGGACCGGAACGAGCAAACCTAGCGCCAGGCTGCAGAGCGACAGCAAGAGCATTGGCACCGCATGCCTTCGACACAGCCACCAGCCGAAGAGAGTGTTTGCAAGCAGCGCCAGCAGAGACATCACTGCCACTATGTCAGGGAAACCATTCCGGAGATAGTACCAGTTTGGCCTCCGGTCGAAGTCGCCAAAGGCCCTAAAGATGAGTACGCAACTCTCCCACCAGACGGTGGATCCGCTTGATGCGCCCGACATTGGCGCCCACATCGAAACCAGAAACGCAATCGCCGCATTGAAAAACAACAGCACGGGTGTGCCAACAGTATCACTCGATGGAGAGGAGCCGTTCATGTCGGTCGCAGATCCCTGAGCGTTAGCCAACGGTATGTGGTGCATCCATCGTAGGACAGGATCCGTGGACTGTCGTCCACGGCTAATCGCTCTCGCCGCTCCGCGGCTCCACGGAGACGTCAGTCACTCGAATTATCACCCCCGCCGGTCCCGTTCCTCACGCAGCAGGCGCATGAACTCGCCCATGTACTTGCCGTGGTCGTGGAACGTGCGGCCGCTGACGAGATTGCCGTCGACCACGCACGGTTCGTTCACGAAGATGCCGCCGCAGACTTCGAGGTCGAACTGGCACTTCGGCACCGTGGCCATTCGCCGGCCTCGCACGCAGTCGGCATGCGCGGGGATCTCGACGCCATGACACACGCAGCCGATCGGCTTGTTCTCGGCGAAGAAGTGCCGTGTGATGCGCACGAGATCTTTGTCATAGCGAATGTATTCGGGCGCGCGTCCGCCGCTGAAGAAGATGCCGACGTACTCCTCCGGATCGACTTCGCTGAACGCGATGTCGGCCTTGATGGTGTAGCCCTCCCACTCCTTGGTGATGGTCCAGCCGGGCTTCACTTCGTGCAGCACCATCTGATAGACCCGCTTCTCGGGAGCGGCCACGACGGGGACAAAGCCGTCTTCCTGCACGCGGTAGTACGGATAGAGCGTGTCGACGGTCTCCGAGGCGTCGCCGACGATGATGAGTACTTTGTGCATGGGATGCTCCCTGACGATTGCCGCATGATGACTCCGTCCCAACCTGCATGATCGGGCAGGGTGGCGGTCGGGGCAAGAGGGCGACGTTTACTCCACCACGACCGCCGTGCCGCTGATGCTGACCATGAGCATGCTGGCTTGGCCGCCGACCGTTTCGTAGTCGAGGTCGACGCCGACGATGGCGTTCGCCCCCAGATCGCGGGCGGCGTCTTCCATTTCGGACATCGCGATCTCGCGGGCCTTGCGCAGCTCGCTTTCATACGCAGCCGACCGTCCGCCAATGATGTCGCGAATTCCGGCGAAGAAATCCTTGAAGATGTTCGCCCCCAGAATGGCCTCGCCCGTCACCAGGCCGCGGTACTCGGCGATGCTCCGCCCCTCGATCGACGGAGTGGTGGTGATGATCATGCCTTTGCTCTGACCGCGCGTGGCCATGGGATTCTCCTCATCATTTCATTCGGTCTCGGTTCGATGACTGACTGACTGAGAATAGCCGCGATCGCAAAGAGGTCAATTCGATATCTTCTCCCGGTATATGAACGAGGCGGATGATCGACATGGTTCACCCCCGCAGCAGCGGCTGCCGCTCATACTCCATCGGCATGAACTTTAGCGTGTCGGGCCAGCAGTAGTCTTGCAGCTTCGCGTCTCCCCGGCGGCGGGCGATCTGGCGGATGTAGCCGAGATACTGGCCGCGGTCGGCCTCGATCTGAGCGATCTCAACGACGTTATCCGGGTGCGCCGCCTGCTGCCAGTCGAGCCAGACCTGACAGCCGTCGTCCATGTTTTCGGAGACTTCGATATCGACGATGCCGGTGCGTTCCCAGAGCCTGCGCCACCACGCGCTCGAGTGCAGGCACCAGTAGTCCTGCGTCCAATGCTCGCGGAGATGTTCGGGGAACTGCTCGGGTATTTCTTGAGTGAGTCCTGCCCCCGCGATCGCGATCTGCCCGCCGGGCTTCACGAACTGAGCGAGGTAATTCAGATAGAGATCGTCCGTGCCGAAGTACGAAAACGAATCGACCGCGATGATGGCGTCAAAGAACTCGGCCGCATACGGCAGCGAGCGGGCGTCGCAGTGCAGCGGATAGATGAGCTCTTCGAAGCCGGCGTCACGGATTCGCTGTTTGTTGTCTGTGGCGCTGACCCACAGATCAGTCGCCCACACGTTGACGCCGAACTCGCGGGCCAGAAAAATCGACGTCGCCGCCCGGCCGCAGCCCAGATCAAGCACCCGCATGCCGGGCTTCAGGTCCATCGAACCGGTGAGCCATTCCGCCAGCCACAGGCAATGGCTTCCCATCGCGAGGCCATGCACCCAGTCAGGATGATAGGCGTTCGATTTGGGGAACCTGGGATGAATGAAACGCTGGTCGCTGAATGAGGACTGATTCATGCGATGGGGACAGCGAAGAAGCGAAAAGGTTCGCGAGATTGTCCGCGCATTGTGCCTGATTTGTCCGAGTACAGACAGCCACGCCACGCGATCATGCAATCGCATAACACCCGCGCACGCGCCGGCTGATGAGATGTGGACCGAGCTGGAACGGTCAGTCCTGAACGGAGAAATACGCCGGTCCCGTTTCCATATTGCAGTAGAAGCCATCGAGATCATCACGGCGGAATCCCAGGCGGCCGATCCATTTGAAATCGCCTGATTCGGCAATCAGCCGTGGAGGCACTCCCGGGCCGGAGTTCTCGTTTTCGGCCTCGGCCCGCGACTCGAGGAAGAAGTGGCCAAGTTCGAGCGTCTCGCCGGACGGAACGGTGAAGTTCCTCATGAAGTTGTCGAATACGATGAATTCACTTGCTTCCAGTTCGATCGGCGTCATCTCCTCGCTTGGTCTGGTCGTCACGTATTCATCAGCGGCGTAGACCGACATGTCGAGATTCGACGGCAAGTCCCACCAGGTATCGAACGTCAAATCGTGATCGGTCTGGTTCACGACATGGATCACCGATTCGATCCGTGAACCGACCGGCCAGTCGGTCTGCTTGTCGAGCATCTGCATCCCGAGCCTGAGTCCGGCGACATTCGGCCCCCACCAGATCTGATCGTCAGCGGGAATCAACTGCGTGTTGAGATCATCGGCAGGGTCGCCTCCTTCTCCAATCCGCACTCGGCATTGGCCCATGTGAAAGTCGAAGCTGGCCTGTCCGTCGGGACCTGCGATCCAGTAGGCATGGCTTCCTTCGTTCGCTTCGATCAGGTAGTCACCATCCGGCAGCCCGGACGTATCGAGTTCGGCGAGGTATCCCTCCAGGAGAACAATCTTTCCGGCATCCGCAACCAGATCTGTGATCTCGTTTGAGTCGCCCGATGCAGTGAGGCGAATGATGTTGTGGCCCGCCAGGAACTGCAACGTCGACGGACTGAACTTTCGCAGCCGTAGCGATTGTTCCTCTGCAGTTGCGTTCTGGACATAGAACTGCACGATAACGTGGTCTCCTGCGTTCACCTCATTCTCGCCGACGATGACCATCCCCGCCCGCCAGCCATCATGCGGAGCTCCCCACGAGATACTGTCTTCGAATTCGTGTGCGCGAGCGACTAGATCGGTCTGCTCAATCAATCTCGCCAGTCGTTCGCGTTCCAGGCGAATCCGCTCTTGATTGGGATCGGCCGGCGGTGAGGGGATTCCCGATTCGAACAACCCCGATTGCGATGCACCATCGTCTTCCGGATTCTGATTCCCATCATTCGTCTCTCCATCCGCTTCCGCCGCCACGATCTCCAGCGGCACCGGGCCTGAGCCGACGACGAACAGAAACTGCGGAATCGTCGGCACGTTCAGTTGTACATGCACCTGCCAGGTGAATTCGCCGGAGGCCGCCACCAGTTGCGAGGGATCAGTCGCCCCCGGTTCCGACGCAACGGCGACGGATTGCAACTTCGCGTCTCCCAGCGCGATCTGCTCGCCCGGCTCGACCGTGAACGTCTGCGGATTTTGTACGCGAAGCCCCGTGTAGAATACGGAGTTGAGTTGCACGTATTCTCCCGTGGGCGTGTACACCACCTGGTTCTGATCCAGCGGCGCGGGCTTGTCCCAGGTGAACGTGATCGACTGGGTCGTCGTGTTCTTCACGAACAGATCCCCCTGCAGCAGGCTGCCGACGGCCCATTGCTTCTCCCCTTCGGGCAGTCGCATGCCGACCCGCAGGCCGGCGACGGTGCCACCCCAGACGATGCCTTCATCATCGGTCATCGGTTCGCCGTCGAACTTGCCTCCAGCGCCGATCGTCATCGGGACGCTGCCGACCCGCCACGGTGAAGATGCCCCACTGCCGTCGGCTTTCTGCATCCAATACGCAGCGGTCGAATCGAGTTCATACTCGCCGTCAGGCAGTCCGGTGGTGTCGACCAGCACGTAGAAGCCATCCGGCGAAACCGCCTCGCCCGGCTGGGCAGTGAGTTCAATGGTGCCCGCGCCGGAATTCGTGTTGAGATTGATCCGTCCGCCGGCCCCCATCACTGGCAGCGCGTCCCCCATCGGCGCCACGAGAATCGTCTTCGGCTGATCGGTGACGTTTTGCAGAAAGTAGCGCACGCCCGCTGTATCGCCGGCGGTGAGCGGCTCATCGGAATCGAGATCGTTCACCAGCAGCGCACCGACCCGCCAGCCCTCGTGATCGTTGCTGCCCCAAACGAGGATCTGATTGACGAGTTCGCGTTCCTCGGCATTCGTCGGCGTCAGGCGCATCGTGCCGTTGTCGTCTTCATGAATGACGTCAGGCCCGCTTGGATTGGCGTCATCGGTTGACGCTGTAGTGTCGGCGGCGGCGACTTCGAACCGCAGCGCCGGGGCAATCAGCTTGTTATAGAACTCTCCCTTGGCCGGCAGCGCGATGCGGCCTTCCTCGACGAAGCTGAAGGCGGACGGCACATCGACCGAAAAGTCGATCGAGTACGAGCGACCCTCTCGCACACGGATCTCGCCATACAGGAATTCGCGATTGTCAGGATCGAACGGACGATCGAGCGGATGCAGATCTCCCTCGACGACGCTGATCTGCGATTGCTTGAACGTCACCACTTCGCCCGGTTGCAGGAGATAGCGCTCGGTCGTGGCCAGTCCCGTGAAATGGACATAGTCGAGCAGCGCCGAATACCCGGTCTCTTCATCTGTCATGATGGCGCTCACGCCGTCCATCGTGTTGAGCGTAGAGATACGGCGCGGCTCGTCGGTCACATTGCGGATCACCAACTCGTTGCCGATCGCGTCGCCGACGGCGAGCATGGGCACTTCGCCGGCTGCCCAGGTCTGCCTCGCCGACGAATTGATCGGGTGCTCATACCACGAAGTCACCGCCAGCGCGACGCCATCCACTTCCGGCCCCCACTCGGCGGCCAGCTCTTCAGCCGTCGGCGCGCGGCCCGGCGTATATTCACTGTCTTCAATCGTCACCTTGAGAGCTTCGATCCGGTCATGTTGCTCATTCATGTACGCGACAGCCGCATCAGCCAGGTCGCTCAGTTCGGGAACCTGAATCAGTTCCAATGGCTGCACGCGATCGACCAGTTCTGGCGGCACTGTCGGATCGTTGATCCAGCCGGTCTTCGCTTCTTGCGCCACACGCTCGACGATCGGCCGCAGATAATGCACTTCGTAGATGGCGAGTTCTTCAAGTTGCATCAGCGTGCGAAAACCGCTGGCCATCAGAGTCGGCTCTTGCGACTCCATCAAGCTCTCGATGTACCTCAGAGAAAACGACGTTTCGATGAGGTCGGTCCCGATGGCTCGATTGAACGAATTGACCAGATGCTCTTCGATCTTCAACAGCTCAATGGCGTTCCCCTCGATCGGGCCGAAGTACTCGCTCAGATCGCCGTCCCGCAGATGGACGTAGAACAACTGCTTGAGCGGCGAGTAATACATCGTCCACGCGTGACTGTTCACCCGGCAGCCCCAGTAGCCCCCCAGTGCCACCGGCAACTCGCGATAAAGCGGAGCATCAATTTCGAACAACGCATCCCAGTCGCCGGTGAAGCGATGGGGCGTGAGGTCGAAGCCGTGGAGCGAACGTCGGAAGCCAGAATCGTTGTCGCTGGCCGGCTGGGCGTTCGATTGAGCATCGTTGATGTCCGCCTCATCCAACTCCGGCGGCACGGCCCCGTCGATCTCGGCGACACGAATTCGCACGACACCCGCTTCGAGTTGATTGAAGTACTCGCCACGCGCGGGAACGAGAATGCGGCCCTCGCCATTTTTTGTAAATGTCTCCGGAAGTTGCAGCGACATCGACAACCGATAGGTGTGGCCGGGTTGGACGTTGATCTGAGCCGATGCGTCCTGCAGTTGTTGAACGCCGGTCCAGAACGCGGCATGTTTGAGTCGAATCATCTGGCCGGGTTCGAGTCGATACCGCATCGCCACATGCCAGCGATCAAAAGCGGGAAACCAGATCTGCAGTTCGTCCCTGGTTTCTTCATCGACCAGCACCGTGGACACGCCATCCATCATGTTGTAGCTCGAAAAGCGAATCGGTTCGTCACTCATGTTTCGCACGGCCAGCCAGACTCCGACACGTTCGCCCAGTCGCAACGAAGGCTCACCCTCTTCCCAAGGGATGATCGCCAGCGACAGCCCATCGACCTCCGGCCCCCAGTTAGCGGCGAGTTCCTCTTCAGTCGGCTCCGCGCCATTATTGATGTACTCATCGGCCGGCACTTCGATCTTCAGCTCCTCGATCTGGAACTTGTGGCGGTCCATCGCGGCCAGAGTATCGTTGACGAGCGGCTCGTAGTCGGGCATCGTGCTCATCCACTCGGCAGCCGCATCGAACGACGGCAACAGGTGCAGGGTTTCGTTGACTTCCAGCGAATCGAGTTCACATATCACACGAAACCCCGAGGCCACCAGTGTCGGTTCCTGAGAGTCAATCAGCGACTGCAGTGCATTGATCTCCAGAGGCGATCCAAAGACTTCGGCCTCGTGAGTCTGATTGATTGACTCGGTGATGTAGTTCTCCAGCCTCAGCAGTTCGATCGGGTTCCCTTCGATCGGCCCATAGTAGACCGATTCCACCTCTCCGTCGGCATTGTTCACGTTCACCGTGTGATGGACATAGAAGTCTCCCCGCAGCGGCGAGTAATGGACCCGCCAGTTCCCAGGGTTCACAACGCATTGCCAACACCCTCCATCGGTAATGGAAAGCTCGCGATCCAGCGGAGCCCCCGGCTCATATAGCGCGGGCCATTCGCCTGTGAAGAGGTACGACGTGAGGTCGAAACCGTGGAGCGTTTTTCGGTTGGTTGACCCTTCATTGGTCTCTTCTCCCGCATCGTCGGGCATGTTGGAGTCTTCCAACTCGTCCGGCAGTGTGCCATCAACTTCGACCACGCGAAACCGCACGTCGCCGGCAGTGAGCCGATTGTAAAACTCACCACTTGCGGGCATGACGATGCGTCCCTCGCCATCCTTGCTGAAGGCCTCGGGAAGCTCCAGAGACATCGACAGCCGATAGGTGCGACCGGGGGCGACATCGATCTGTGCCGAAAAATCTCCGTCGGTTCTCGGACCTGTCGAGAAGACGGGCTTCTTGATGCCGAACACTTCTCCAGGTTGCAGCAGGTAACGTTGTGTCAACGGCCCTCCGAAGAAGATCGGGAACGTGACGGACAGTTCTTCTTCAGTTTCCTCATCGACTAAGGAGCAAGTGACACCTTCCATGAAACCGATCGATGAAAGGCGGACCGGTTCTTCACTCACATTGCGAACGAGCAACAATGCCTCGACGCGTTCCCCCAGCCGAATCGTCGGCTCACCACTCTCCCAGGGGATGAAGGCCAGAGACAACCCGTCCACCTCCAGGCCCCAGTTGGCCGCCAGCTCTTCCTCAGTCGGTTCTCTTCCCGGGGTATATTCGTCGTCTGGAATCTCAACTTTCAATTCCTCGATACGAGCCTGATGGTCATCCATCACGGCGATCACTTGCTCGACCTCGACTGCGAGATCGGGAGATTCCAGCATCCAATCGGCTGCCTCGTCGACCAGCATTCGAAGATAGCGCTCTTCGTAGACTTCCATCGCATTGAGGTTGGCGAGCACGTGAAACCCCGATAAGACCAACGTCGGCTCTCGGCTGGTCAGCAGGTATTGCAACTCCGTCAATCCCTGCGGAGACCCAAAGCCGTCAACTTCACGGTGCCTGTTGATCGACGTGGCGAAGTACTCTTCTAAACGCATCAGTGCGATGGGATCGCCAGCGATGGGACCGAAATAGGTCTCGTCATCGAACACCTTGAGTCGCGCATAGAAGTTTTCCGCGAGGGGTGAGTAGTAGATCAACCATTCTCCCGGCGCATCGGTCTTGACCTGGAGCCTGATGTACCCACCCAGCGGGATCGTCTTCTCCCGATCAAGTGGTCCACCCGCAGCATGCATTGCATTCCAGTCACCTGCAAACTCGTGCCCTGAGAGGTCGACGCCGCGGAGAGTTTGTTCTCCGGTGGCAATGGCGTTCACGTCAACAGTCTCTTCCGACCGGATTTCATCGCTATAGTTGGCACTCTGAGGGATCGATCTTGGGCCGAACGCGAACTGTTGCAACGCTTTCGCATCGGTCTCCGGTTCCGCCAGTTCGAGGGCTACTTCGGGGCGGATGAGCCAGACGCCGTGGAAGGCGGGGTCGTAGTAGATCCAGCCGGCCTGTTCGTAGTTGCGCGACCAGGGGATGTGGATCTTACCCGCTTCGAGATAGTGCAACGTCTCTGAGTAGACGCTTTGACCATCGCGGGAGAGTTCCCAGACTTCGCCCTCGCCATGTTCATCAGTCGATCCATCGGCTGAGACGAATCGCCAGCGGTACTCGACACCTTGTCGATGTTCGTTGCCGTCGCGGCGATCGAGTGGTGCGACGAAGTCAAACACCGCCACGCCGTCGGGAGTGGCGACCACGAGGCCATTCTCGGCGTAGCGGATCTTGAACGTCAGTGGAACACGCGGATAGCCGGGATTCGTCCCCTGCCCCGCATAGTCATCTTCCCGCATCTGCTGCTGAACGCTTTCATCGGGAAGAATGAACTCCGCCAGATCGAAGGCGTCCGCCATCATTGTGAAGCACTCAACCGGCGATCCGGGAAACAGCACCGGGTGCTTGGTGTCGCCATGCGACAGCACGGCGTTTTTCAGTGTGTCGCATTGTTGTGTGCGTGTCGGCAGGCCCGTGGACGGACCCACGCGCTGCACATCCACGACCACGGCGGGGATCTCGGCATAGTAGCCGAGGCCGATGAACTCGGACATCAGCGAGATGCCGGGACCCGCGGTTGCCGTCATGGCGCGCGCGCCCGCCCAAGCGGCGCCGATCACCATGCCGATTGCGGCGAGTTCGTCTTCGGCCTGCACCACGGCGAACGTGTTCTTGCCCTTCTCATCCTTGCGGAACCGGTGCAGGACGTCGATGGTCTGCTCCATCAGCGACGACGACGGCGTAATCGGATACCAGGTGAACACCGTGCACCCTGCGAACACCGATCCGAGCGCCGCGGCGAGATTTCCGTCAATCAGGATCTTGCCTTGTGTGGCGCGCATACGTTCGATCCGGTAGGGATCGCGCTTGGCGAGGTTCTTT
>JANNSB010000335.1:0-4131 GCA_031402175.1 Planctomycetaceae bacterium | reverse complement strand
GTGAAGCATCCGGCCCAGGTGAACCTGCACGGTCTGCCAGCCGGTCTCATCGTGGACGTCATCAAGGATTTCGTGGCAGCGCAGCAGAAGCAGCACGGCGAGATCGTTAACTACGAACAATGGTTGCGCGCCAGTTTTGGGAACACGTTCGCGGAAAACTTCCCGATGCAATACACGGTCAAGTACCACACGACCGAAGCGAAGAACAAGAGCCTCGACTGGATTGGGCCGCGCCTCTATCAGGCCAAGCTGGAGGAGGTGTTGCGGGGCGCGTTGCAGCCGGCAAGCGTGGACGTGCATTACATCAGTGGTTTCCGCTATCCATCGCACGGCGGGTTCGTCGCCTATCTGAAGCGGTTTATGGAGAGCGCGGACCTGCGCTTGAATCACGCGTTGGCCGGCATCAATCCGAAGCAGAAGGAGATTCGATTTACCAACGGTGTTACGGTGCCGTACAAGGGGATCGCTTCGTCCGTGCCCCTGCCGGATTTGATCCCGTTGATTCATGGGGCTCCGAGCGAAGTTATCGAGGCAGCCGCGAAGCTGGCTTGCACCGAGGTGGTCATCGTCAATCTGGTCATCAACCGGCCCGACCTCATCGACGCGCACTGGACCTACATCTACGACCAGGACATTTTCTTCACCCGTCTGAGCACCCCGCATCTGCAGTCGCCGCACAACGTCCCGCCCGGCTGTGGTAGCATCCAGGCTGAGTGTTATTACTCGAAGAAGTATCGCCCCCTCGATCGCAAACCCCAGGATTGCATCGAGCCGACGATCCGGGATTTGAAGAAAATCGGAGTTCTTCGCGAGGACGACCAGATTCTGTTCAAGGATGTGATGCACATCGCGTATGCCAACGTCATCTTCGATCTCGAACGGGCTGAGGCTTTGAAGATTGTTCACGGCTACCTCGATGAGTTGGGCTTTGCGTACTGCGGACGTTATGGCGACTGGGCTTACATCTGGACCGATGAATCTTTCATGAGTGGTGAGAAAGCGGCGGAAAAGCTTCTTGCGAAGTAGCTCGAGACGGGAAGAATAAATATGAAAGTTGTCCTCTTTTGCGGCGGCCAGGGAATGCGGATGCGCGATTACTCGGACGCCATCCCGAAGCCGATGGTGCCGATTGGCTATCGCCCGATTCTATGGCACTTGATGAAGTATTACGCCCACTATGGACATAGGGAGTTTATCCTTTGCCTGGGGTATCGCGGAGACACCATCAAGAATTACTTCCTTAACTATGACGAGTGCGTGTCAAACGATTTCGTGCTCTCAGGGGGCGGCAAAAATGTTGACATGATCTCCAAGGACATCGACGACTGGAAAATCACCTTCGTCGATACCGGTCTCACATCCAATGTCGGTCAGCGCTTGTTGAAAGTGCGCAAATATGTTCAAGACGACGAGATGTTCATGGCCAACTACGCCGACGGACTTACGGATCTTCCCCTTACCACTCTTTTGGATCATTTCAATAGCGCGAACAAGACCGCCTGTTTTCTTGGCGTAAAACCCATGGCCAGCTACCACATGATTTCTGCGGATAAAGATGGCGTGGTGTCCGATGTGAAGAGTACCGCCCTCTCGTCCGGGCGGATCAACGGCGGGTTTTTCATTTTAAGGAAGTCAATCTTTGATTCCATCAAGGAAGGCGAGGAACTGGTCGAGCAACCCTTTCGCCGACTAATTGAGAAACGGGAGTTGCTTACTTATTCCTACGATGGCTTTTGGGCCTGCATGGATACTTTTAAGGAGAAGCAGCATCTGGATGATCTGTATACCAAGGGCAATGCTCCATGGGAATTGTGGCGGAAAGAGTAGTTCTGGAACAGGCGGTTGTGACGGCACCTCCGAAACATGTCCGCGTGGTCGCCACCGTTCAGCTCGGCATCATGCCACCGCCTCCGTTTGTCATCGCCGATTTCATGCAAAATTGCAGATGACAAGCTTCAACATTACTGAGAAGAATCACACGCCATGATCAGTCTCGACATTCCGCGTCTCCAGAAAGTGCTTTGTCTTGGAGCTCACAGTGATGATATCGAGATTGGGTGCGGGGGCACCCTTCTAAGGCTAACGCGGGAAAGGCCGGATCTCGACGTGCGGTGGGTCGTTTTTAGTGCCGGTGGCCAGCGGACCTTGGAGGCACGACGGAGTGCGCGTCAATTCATCGGTGGCCTCAAGCGCAAAAAGATCGTGGTAAAGCAATTCCGGACCAGCTTCTTCCCGTCGCAGAACGAACGGATCAAGGAGTACTTCGAACACCTCAAGCAAAACTTCCAGCCAGACCTGATCCTTACCCACTATCGGGATGATCGTCATCAAGATCATCGCGTACTCTCGGATCTGGCTTGGAACACGTTCCGAAGTCACCTGATACTGGAATATGAAATTCCCAAGTATGATGGTGACCTCGGGATCCCTAATTTCTTTGTTCCGCTGGAGGATAAAATCGCCCAGGAGAAGGTCTCCAACTTGTGTCGGCACTTCCAGACGCAGGGCAACAAACACTGGTTTACGCCGGATACCTTCCTCGGTCTGATGCGCCTGCGCGGCATCGAGTGCGCATCTCCGACGCGCTTCGCCGAGGCATTCTATTGTCGGAAGTTGGTGCTCTGACTCGTCTTGTGGCGGGCTCCCTTCACTTTTCTCCGATAGAATACGTTACTGGCGTGCCAAATTTCTCCACTGCCCCCTCGATGACGACAAGACAGTGCTCCAATTCCAAACGAAAACTCAAATCGTGGCCGGTTCATCGGTTGTATTGAGCTCGCCGAAGGCTTATCCAATGCCAATCGACTACCGTAACCCGGCAGCCGGCGTCGCGGTGCTAATCATCCGTAGCGGTCGACTTTTGCTGGCCCGGCGCGGCGTGGAACCGGCGAAGGGTGAGTGGGACACCGTCGGGGGATTCGTGGACGAACACGAGTCCGCCGAGGAAGCAGTTGTGAGAGAGACCAAAGAGGAGACCGGATTGGAGGTAGGCAATCTCGAGTACTTGGGCTCAGTTCCTGATCATTACGGGCCGGACCAAAAACCGATTCTGCATCTGTGCTTCCTGGCTTCCGTTGATGGAGGAAACCCGGTGGCGCGGAGCGATGTGGCTTCGCTTTCCTGGTTTCCACTTGATGAGTTGCCTGATCGAATGGCATTTCCAAATCAGTCAAAGGTCCTCGGGCTTTTGAAAGACAGATTGGCTGGAGTGCGTTCATTTTCCGAGGCGGGCGAACCGAAGAGGCCGGATTAGTTGGAATCTGGTCACCCGTCGGTCATCCAGCGCTGGGGTTGCCGTTGCAGGCGGGTAAATTGTGGTGACGCAAGGAGGATCCTGTCCGTCCCTCAGAGCCTGTTACAGTCAGGCAACGATGCAGTAAGAGATTTTGAAGTTATATGAAAGAACGCTCACTCAAGGCGCTTTGGGCACAGAAGTCTTGCATCTACGGGGCCTGGCTTTCCATACCCGACAGCAATACGGCGGAGACCGCTGCGCGCGCAGGATTCGACTATATATGCATTGATGTTCAGCACGGCTTAATGGACTACCAGGCCGCTTTGCACATGTTGCAGGTCTTGGATTTGGGTACGGCACTTCCAATTGTGCGCGTACTCAACAATGATCCCGGTCTGCTGGGCAAATTCTTAGATGCTGGGGCTGCCGCAGTGATTCTCCCGATGATCAATTCACCTGCGGAGGCCAGGGATGCCGTCGCGGCATGTCGTTATGCCCCTGGGGGCTATAGAAGCTTTGGCCCAACGCGGCCAATGATGCGCGAGGGCATGCGCTATTTTCACGAAGCCAATGAGGCGATTTCGGTCATCCCGATGATCGAGACGCGCCAGGCGGTCGAGAACATTGATCAGATTGCTGCCGTGGACGGCGTGGACGCGGTCTACATAGGTCCGTTTGATCTCCACGTGGCCTTGGAACTTCCGCCAGGATTTGACAGCGACCATGCCACGTTTGTCAGTGCTGTTGATCGCGTATTGGAAGGCTGTCGCAGTGCCGGGGTCGTGGCTGCCGTCCATGGGAATCCACAAATAGCCAGCAAACGTCGGCAGCAAGGATTTCGGATGATCACCATTGCCTCGGATCTATCTATTTTGCGTCGAGGCTTCCAAGATGCA
>JANNSB010000334.1:0-2238 GCA_031402175.1 Planctomycetaceae bacterium | reverse complement strand
CCGGCTCAGCCTGCAGGGCCGACTGGACGAGGTCGCCGTTCATCAGCACGAGAGCCTGCGAATAGCTCCCTTCGTAGCTCGACAGTTCGGCGTTGTCGTCGGTATCGGACGGCTGATAGAACGCCTGAGCCCACGCCTTGCGCCGGGCCTCGACATCGCTCCAGTCGGCAGCGCCGGCTTCGCCCGCCGACGTGGCCACCACCAGGGAATCGAACAATTGTTCGGGGGACAACGACCGCAGGTACATCCGGCTGAACAGCGGCGGCTCGCCCGCGGCGGGGTCGTCGATGAGATTCGTCTCCGAATGCCGGCTCGACAGTTGATACGGCTCGCTGAGGCAAATCCAGCGGTACAGTTCGCGGACGTTGTAGTCCGACGCCACGAACGCGGCGGCGAGTTCGGCGAGCAGGTCGGAGTGAATTGACGTCGCATGCGGACCCAGGTCGTCGACGGGATTGACCAGCGCGTAACCGAACATATGCGACCAAGTGCGATTGACGAATGCTGCCGCCATTTGATGCCGGTCGTCGGCGAGCAAGAGCTGCATCATCTCATCGCGACGATCGGTCGATTCGCCGTCGTCGATCGCGACTTCATCGAGGCCGGGATAGGCGGCATGCACGACTCCGCGCATGTCCTCGAAATAGGTCGGGCCTGAGACAGGCTCTTCCCGCAGGCGCCAGGCCACGGTCTGCATCGTGCCCGATTGGGCATCGTATTCCTGATCGGCCACGATGTCGGTTTGCTGGAAGCACGCGTTGAGTTGCCAGAACCGTTCTTGTTCCCAGCCTTGCTCGGGATGCTTGTGGCATTGGGCGCACAACATCTGCTGTCCCAAAAACAGTCGACAAGCGACGGCAGTCGCCGGAACCGCTTCGTTGTTGAGATGCGCGAGCAGGAAGTTGGACGCCGGATTCTCGTCCCCCCGCCCTTCGGCGGTGAGCATGGCGGCGACGGTCTCGCTCCAGGGCGCATTCGAGTGGAACTGATCCCGTAAGAACTTTGCCAGAGCGTCGCGATCCGACTGCGGACGGGGGTGACGACCCACCAGCAGGTTCGTCCACACGGTCGCCACATGGCGGGTGTGGCCGGAACTATCGAGCAGTTGGCCGATCATGCGGTCGCGCTTGCCCTGCGAGCCATCGTCGACAAACGCCGTGACGACATCGGCCGGCGGAATATGTCCGACCAGGTCGAGATAGCAGCGTCTGAGCCATTCGGCATCATCGGCCACGGCTGAGTGTTCGACCTCGTAGTCCCCCCAGATGGCGGCCATGTGGTTGTTGATCGCCTCGACGATTTGCTTGGACGACGGCGGAGAGTTCGAGGCCGTCACCACGTTGGACGGAGGTTCGTCGTCATCCGGCGAAACGGCGACGACTGCGTCATCGTCATCGTCACTCGGCGAATGGCCAGGCAAATGGAGCGGCGCGATGGTTTCGTTCCCTGAATTCGCGGCATCCGTCGCCGAATCGTCTCCCTCGTTGTTGTTTACGACGCTCGGTGCCGGGTTCGGACCGCCGGCCTCTTCGTTACCGAATGGCGGGGCCAGGAGCACGGCGACGACTGCCACCAGCAGCACGGCTGCTGTCGCGATCAGACGCTGAACAAGTTGCCGCGTCGGGACGCGACTAACGGACTTTGAAGCTGCGTGAGTGACGACCGGTCGGGCCGCGCTGCGCTCGAGCGACGCTCGACCAACTTCGAGTTTTTCGATCTCTTCGAGTTTGAGTCCGACGCCGGCGGTGTCCCAGACGAGCAGGCCGTGCAGCGTGATGTAGTCGAGGTACAGCCGGCGAGCTTCGGGATCCGACATGACCAACTGTTCGAACTGCCGCGTCTCTGCTTCGTCGAGGCGATCCTCGACCAGCAGTTCGCACCATCTGAGCAGTTGATGTCGGTCTTGTCCGTTCATGATCTCGTGTGAACTCGTCCGTTCAAATCTGTCCGACGGCCATCCGCTTGCGAACGCACTCCAGGAGGAATCGACGAATGCGTCCCAGGGACTGGTAAACCGAATTGGCGGGACGGCCGATCTGGTCGGCCACGCTGCGCCCGCTTTCTCCTGGTTGGTAACGCTTGCGAATCAATTCCATGTCGTCGCTGGATAACTGTGCCAGGCAGGCCTCCAGCGCCATTTGGCGATCTTCGGTGTGATCCAGTTGCTCGGTGACGTCGAGGGCGATCCCTGCGACGAACTCGTGACTGAAAGTGTGTTTGTCCCGCTGCCGGCGTTGC
>JANNSB010000333.1:0-5970 GCA_031402175.1 Planctomycetaceae bacterium | reverse complement strand
AAGGTGCGATGCGTGCCCATTCTTCGTCCGTCAACTCGTGCCGCCGACGCATAGTTTCGCTCCTCCTTGAGCAAGCTGTGACGGCACCGTCATAACACAGACACTGATTTCGTCAAAGATGAATGTCCACACAACCTAGTGCTGTGTCAAAGCAAAAAGTTCGGGCTGCGTTGGTCAAATTAGCCTCAGAATCGTAGACGATTGGAACCAGGTCGACCCGAATATCAAGTATTGACGCAGCACTAGCAGGACGTCTCCCATTAGAAATGACGAGACAGCAAAACACGGTGATGGGACTGATGTCGCTCGCTGCGGGATGTCTCCTGATTGCTACGTGCTTGTTCCTGTGCTGGTGTAACAACAAACTCCGAGATCGCAGATCGTGACGACAGGCCGTTACACGATTGAACCATCACCCCGTTACAGGGACACTACCCCCACTCGATCCCCCCTTGGACGGGGGGAGAATTTGATCCACACGATTCATTGGCCAACATGTCACGCTTCGATCGCATGCAACGTCGTTCTCGCGTCAGGGCCTATCCGGGGCCGGCTGCTGCCCGGAAAGGTTCGGAGGACGCCGCACCCTCCCGGCCCTGGGAGATCGCAATCTGCGGAGAACTGACCGACAAGCATGGCGAGCTGATCGACAAACTCATCGAAGTCCCTCGTCGCAGTGCGGGGACAATCTACTTCGACTCGTGCGGCGGCAACGTCTATGCCGGCCTGTCGCTGGCGACGATCATCCGGCTGCGTGGTCTGCGGGCGACGGCCGTTGTGACGGGCGAATGTTCGTCATCGACCCTGCTCCCCTTCGCGGCCTGCGAGAAGCGACTGGTGACGCCGGTGTCGACGTTTCTGTTTCACCCGCTCCGCTGGCACAGCGAAGAGGATGTGCGGATCGAGGAAGCCACCGAATGGGCCAGGCACTTCAAGGATCTGGAGGCCGACATCGACCAGTTGCTCTCGACCCTTTTGCCACTCGATATGCCGACGTTGCAGACCTGGACCCGCCCCGGCCGATTCGTCCGCGGCAGCGAACTCATTTCGCGGGGATTGGCGGAACCGCTGGATATCCTGCACCCGCGCGCGGCGACGTAACGCGGTGGATCGATGTCGGTAACCAATCTGTAGGGAATGCCCTCCGTGGCATTCCGCCTTGCGGGACGGCGAGTGCCTGAAACCTGAGGCGTTCTCGTGACTTCTCGCCCGGAATCATGCAGGTCTCGCTCACGTGAACGCGGTTCCGTCGATGAACGCGACATCCCGCCCCCGGAATGCCACGGAGGGCATTCCCTACAAAAGGAACAATCGCATTGCTGTGATTCGCGGCGAATGTCCCTTGGCAAACGTCTTGCCATGCCCTATCCTTCCACAACGCATCAACGTCAATCTTGCTGAATGCATTGGCTAAGATTGGCCGCGCGGTCGAAATAAGCGAGTAGCGAATCTCCTGCAAGGGAAGGCCGTTTTTCGACCAACGGGATGTTTTGGCGGAGTTGGAATCTTCTGCCTCTCCCGTCTCCCCCCTGTGGCATTTGCCGCGGAAACTGCAGTCTGGCAGCGGTTGCGTCAACCGCCAGGCAGGTTGCCTGCGTCCCGGGGGGACGCAACGAACACTGTGACTTTCTTGTTTGTCCAGAGTTCTCCGACAGCGCCATTGGGGCCAGGGCCGCCGAATCGGTCCCTCCAATCGCTCGATCGTCGGTGCCGGCATATGGCCTGCACCCGAGTGACACTGTTCGTGTCCTCGCTGCCTTTCGCAGGGCGCACCCGTTATCGCGGATCGATTCCGCGAGACACGTCTTCTCACAGAAAGTAGACCATTGAAGAGTTTTCAGGAAATTGAACTGATTCCAGCCGTGCAGCGTGCCGTGGCGGACGAGAAGTACACGGTCCCCACGCCGATCCAGGCGCAGACCATTCCCGCCGCGCTTGCGGGTCGAGACGTCCTCGGATGCGCTCAGACCGGCACCGGCAAGACGGCTGCGTTCGCACTGCCAATCTTGAACCGCCTCGGTCAGCAAAACCGACGGGCGCAGCCGAATCGCCCCTTCGTGCTGGTGCTGGCACCCACGCGGGAACTGGCCATCCAGATTCGCGACAGCTTCGCCACCTACGGCAAGCATCTGCAATTGCGGCAGTCGCTGATTTACGGCGGCGTGAGCCAGGTGAACCAGGTCAAGTTGATGAACCGGGGCGCGCACATCGTCGTGGCCACGCCCGGACGATTGCTGGACCTGATGAACCAGGGACACATCAAACTCGATCAGCTCGAAGTGCTCGTGCTCGACGAGGCCGACCGCATGCTCGACATGGGATTCCTGCCGGATATCAAGCGGATCATTCGTCATTTGCCCAAGGAGCGGCAATCGCTGTTCTTCTCGGCGACGATGCCGCCGCAGATCGTGGAACTCACTGAGCAACTGCTCCGGAATCCGGTGCGCGTCAATGTGACGCCCAAGACGAAGACCTTGGCCGCCATTGAACAGAAGGTGCTGTTCGTCGATAAGCACGGAAAGCAGGCGCTGTTGCACAGCATCCTCAAGACCGGCGGCGTCGATCGCACGCTCGTCTTCACCCGCACCAAGCGCGGGGCTGACCAGGTGACAGGCCAACTTCTGCGGGATGGTATCACGGCCGTCGCGATTCACGGCAACAAGTCGCAGGGCGCGCGGCAACGGGCCTTGGAATCGTTCCGGAAGAACCATGTCCAGGTGCTCGTCGCCACTGACGTTGCCGCACGCGGCATCGACATCGACGGCATTTCGCATGTCGTCAATTACGACATGCCCATCGATCCGGAAGCCTACGTGCACCGCATCGGCCGCACGGGACGCGCCGGCGCAACAGGCGTCGCGTTGTCGTTCTGCACGGCGGGCGAACGCGGCGAACTGAGGGCGATCGAGAAACTGATCGGCCACAGCGTGCCGGTCGAGAAGGGTCATCAATCGGAGGTCGTCCACGAAACTCGCTCGGCGCCGCAGCAGCAACAGAAGCCGCGATCACCGGATCGCAGTCGCCCCGTGCGCGAGGGGCAGCCGTCTTCCCAACGACGGGAAACACCGAGGCCCGAGGCCCAAGCGAAAGAGGGCTCAAGTCAACAAAGTCAGAATCAACCGCCGCGTCGCAAGAACCGTCGACGCCGTCAATTCGCGGGCCAGGCGCGGTAGTCATCGTTCAATTCGCGTTCCGACGGGTTTACCGTCTATCATGCTGCTTGTCCCCCACAAACAAGGAGGCAGTTATCGCCAGAAAACAAGACACCTTCGCCAAACGTCAACGCGAAAACGTCCGGAAGGCGAAAGCCGAAGCCAAGCGCTCCAAGCGCGTGGAACGCAAGGACGCTCCGCCCGGTTTACCAACGCGGCCAATGTCTGCCGAGGACATATATCGCGAAAGCGAGCCACAACCTGATTGACGTGTCAGTCGGACCACAGATTCGGCGGGGATTCGATTTCCCGCGGAATTGTAGGGAATGGGCGTGATCGCCTGGAGCCATTGTGACCGGGCACTTCAGCAGACCTCGTTTAACGGCAAGCCGCAGGCGACCCGTCATGCGGGGCAGATTGAGCAACGGTAGCGCCGCCGGCGATTTTGCCGCGCTGTGCACACCGCCTGCCTTTGTAGCTGGGCTCACTGATCGGCCGGTTTGACCACGATCGTCACCGGCCGCGCGGGAGTTGCCACCAGCGTATTGGGCCTGTCGGTCGCCGCGGGATCCTTGTTGAAGGGCACCTGCGACTGGCCCAGCACCGTCAGCGTGTAACGTCCCGGCCTTGTGCCTGGCTGCACGTTGATCGTGAACGGCATTGATGCGGCATCGGGCACGACATCGAAGTTGCCGAGCTGAAAGTTCCCCGAGAACTGATGCGGTTGCACCGTGATCGCGTTCGTGGCATCACTCCACATCCGGTGAGCCAGCAGCGTGAGCTCGGCGCTCTGGCCCGCGACCACCTCGACCTCGGCGGGTTCGATCCGCAGATCGAAGGGCGCGCGTTCGCGAATCGCCACCATCAGTTTGCGTGACACCTGGCTTGTGCCGTCGTTGTTCGCCACGCGCGTGTAAGGACGCACGAGCCTCTGCACGGAGCGGCCTTCAACATCCATCGTGGCGATCAAGCGAATCGGCCCGGTCCAGTCGGCGGCGTCTTCGTCGGCCCACATCACGAGCGTGCCGCGCGTGTCGTTGTTGATCGTCGTTGGAGGGACGTGCATTCCCGCCGGCAGGTTGTCGGCCGTGATCGTGATCTCGCTGCCGGCTTCGCCAAGGTTGTGAATCACGATGTCCATGTACGTCGCGGCCCCCTTGAAAATCGTCGTGCCGCCTGGGTTCGGGTTCGAGCGATGAATGGCGGCCGCATGAAAGTCGCGCACCGCCGGCACGACTTCGAGCACATAGTGATACCGCGGACCGCCACGACGATAACGGTCCTGCACCAAGACCTTGTAGGTTCGTTCCGCCTGCAGACTCACTTCTTGCGACGGGTCGCGCAGGTGTCCGTCGAAGGCGTTCACGCGGTGGCCGAAGTCGTCGAATTCGTTCACGCGGTTGCCGTCATCGTCGACGATCGCCACATACGGGTCGGCCCTGCCGGCGATTCGCTCGCAGTAGACGTTGAAGACATAGTTGCCGTCGGCGGGAACCTGCAGCTCGAACCAGTCGGCATCCTGCAGCGACTCGAATCGTCCCGCGACGACGAGCGGCAGGCTGACTTGCTGCGCCTGTTCGGCCGCATCATTCGGCTCCTGTTCGATCAGCACCGGATGCGGCGAGACGAGAATGGTTGGAAAACTCCACAGCGATTCGACGCCCGGCACCGCCGCTTGCAGGCCGGTCAAAGTGCACGTCGCCGCCGTCGGCAGGACGGAATGATGCGTTGGATGATCGCGAAACTGATACTCGCCCAGCGACAAGACATCGGCCGGAGAGGTGAACGAAAACCGCAACTGTTCGAGCGGCAGATCCCCTTCGATGAGATTGCTTGGTGCGCCGCCGATCGGCGCGAGATTGCGGCCAAGCGCGGCCAACTCGACCGTCATTCCCGCTTGAATCGCCGCCGGAAAGACGTTTTCGACCTGCGGTTGGTCGCTCACGACGAGCCGGTAGGGTTGGCCACCGCGGTATGACAAATCATTCACGCGCAGCAGATACTCGCCGTCGACGGGAACGAGAAAATCAATGAATGGGTCACGCCCGTAATAGTCGCTGCTCGTCGCCAGGATGCGGCCGTCGATGGTGGTGAGCGTCAGCACGCCGTCGAGTTGTGAATCGAGCCGCTGCGCCTGGCAGTCGATCGTAACCCGCCGTCCGGTCTGGGCGAAGAAGCGATAGACGTCCTCGGCGTTGCCGTCGGCCAGTCCGTTGACGGCCGTGTTGATCTCAATCACTTGCGCCGTCTCTGTGGTGCGGTTGTCGCCATTGTCGAGCACATCGACGAGGCCGCGAGTGACTGCGAACAGCCTCGGATTGCTGACGCCGAACCGGCCGGAGAGGTAGACGTCATACGTTCCGACCGGCACATCGCCCGCGACGTTGATCCGAAACCAGTTCGCCTTGTCTGCAATCGGCTCGGCCGTCAGTCCCGACTGATCGAACACGAGGCCGATCAGATCTTCGATATCGCTCCCCTGCACTTCAACTTCGACCGACGTCCCCGCCGATGCCCCCATCGGGTGCAGGCGATCGAAACGGATGGAGGGAAGGTCGGCGAAAGCGGAGGACGCCCCGAATAGACAGACGGCCATTGCGAACGTCGAAATGCCTCGTCTCATCATTGTGCGAAATTGAGTAGGAGCCTTACCGCGAGTTCTCGAATGGCCGGAAGTTGACTCCGTAAATCTCACGGGAGCGTTCCTCCGCGGCTTCGAGATCAACACCACGATCTTCCAAAAAAGCCAGAATCCACTGATGGGCCTCGGCCTTCTCGGCTTCTGCGACTGGATCATACTCTTCTGTGAGTTCAGCTT
>JANNSB010000332.1:0-15608 GCA_031402175.1 Planctomycetaceae bacterium | reverse complement strand
CCAGTTGCCACCCGTCGAGGCCAGTAAGCTGCCCGACGTCGTGAAATACGAGGCCAAGCAGCAAATTCCCTTTGACCTCGCTGAAGTGATCTGGGACTACCAGCCCGTCGGCACGGGCGTCGAAGAAAGCGGTTATCTGCTCGACGCCGAAGTCGCCCTGTGCGCGATGAAGCGTGACGACGTGATGCGCAGCCTGCGTCCGTACAACAATGCCAAGGTCGAGGTCGACGCGATCCAGATCGCTTCGCTGTCGCTGTACAACTCGATTGCCTACGACGAACTGGGCATTCGCCGCGGCCAGCCCGTCACGCCTAAGGATGAGTACATCATCATCCTCGACATGGGATGCGACTTCACGACGCTGCTCGTGACCAATGGCCCGAAGATCTGGGTCCGCAACGTGCCTCTGGGAGGGAACCACTTCACACGGGCTCTCACCAAGGAAATGAAGCTCAGCTTCGCCAAGGCCGAGCACCTCAAGTGCAATGCGACGAAGTCGCCTGATCCGCGCGCGGTGTTCCAGGCCTTGCGGCAGGTGTTTAACGATTATGTCTCCGAAATCCAGCGGTCGATCGGATACTTTTCGTCCGTCAACCGGCAGGCCAAGATCTCGAAGGTCATCGGCCTCGGCAATGGCTTCAAGCTGGCCGGTCTGCAGAAGTTCCTGCAGCAGAACCTGCAATACGAGGTCGAGCGACCGGACGCCTTCCGCGCCCTGGCCGGCGACTCGGTAATCAATGCCCCGCTGTTCCAGGACAATCTGCTGAGCTTCGCGGTTCCGTACGGTCTGTCATTGCAGGCTCTTAACCTCAGCCGCATCCACACGACGCTGCTGCCGAAGGAAATCACGACGGCCCGTCTGATCAAACGCAAGAAGCCGTGGGCTGTGGCTGCCGCCGCGACGTTGCTCGTGGGTGCGTGCATCCCGACGATCATCAACGGCATGCAGTACTCGAACGTGCATCGCCAAGAGTTCATCGATGTTGAGCAGGAATCGAAGACCTTCGGCGGCGAAGTGACCACCGCTCAGAACAACTACAACGCGCAGGTCACGAGGTTCGATGCCAAGCAGGCGGAACTGAAGACGCTGGTGGAAGGTCGACGCGAACTGGGCTGGATGGAGGTCATCAACGCCGTCGATGCCTGTTTGCCGCGCGACCCGGGCAATGTCGTCGAGGTACTCGACATTACGCAACGGCAGCTGATTTCGATTCAATCGATCAACAGCCAGCGGCAGGCGAGCTTGGGAACCTGGTTCGAGGGGTTGGACGACGATGACAAGGTCTACATGCTCGCGGAGGACAGCGCACAGGCGCCGAGCGGTGAAGGCTACATCATCACGTTGCAGGGCATGCATTGGCACTTCGAAGAGGGGAAGCCCGATTTTCAAAAGCACAATTACGTCGTGAACACACTGGTCAAGAACCTAGAGCAATGGCAGGCCCAGATTGACGGCTACCTGCCTCGCGATGTGCGGCGCATGGGTATCTCCCATGTGACCCTGGTGGACTCCAGCTTTCAGCCGATCGTGTTCAACCCGTTGGGACACCTTCCGGGGGACGATGGACCGCAGATCGACATCCTGGGCGGGCCGCAAGGTCAGGGAGGGCCAATGGAGTCTGGCGGACAATTTGGACCCGACTACTATCAGCAGTCGCAATCTCCTGGGGCAAACGATGGGGACTCCGGTTCGGAATCGCAACCTGATTTTCCGGAAGGCGAATTGCCTGAGGGAGCCCGAGAGATACTGCAAACCGAATTCACGGTACAATTCGTTTACAAGCCCGTGGCGGAGGAAGAGCGTCCGGACGCCGCCCCGCTGGCACCGGCTGGTGAAACTGCCCCCCAATAAGAACCGTCAACTCAGATTCAGAGTTAGCGCATCCCACACATCGGAAATGACAAGGTGAGTTATGGATAAGCTCCAACCAATCCTGAAGCATCATTTTTGGATTCTGGCGTTCCTCGTATTGCCGCTGGGAATCTGGGGGTACTACTCCGCCAACAGCAGCCTGAATGCAGCCACACAGGCTCGGGAGGATCAGTTGAACACGGCGTTCAATGCGATTCCCGAAGGCAACTCCCCGAACTCGACCTGGGAAGCCGCGAAGAAAGTCCAGGCCGACGAATATGAAGTGCTGATGGGCGACGAGATTCTGGCGCTTTACAAGGGTCAGGAGTCGCTGATGGACTGGCCGCCGATCATGGCGCCGTTCAAGCCTGCCGAGTATCGGGGGGCCTGGGATCTGAATCGTCAGTCCGCCTACCACGAAGAGTATGAAGAGTTGATGCGCGATGTCTGGGAGCGTTATCAACCCGTTGATACGACACTTGCAGAGGGTGCCGATCGCAGTCGCATCACCTGGGATGAAAAGGTCATTATCGATCCCGTGGCGATCCTGCCGGTCCATCAGTTCGGAAACCTTCGCGCCACCGATGAGCAAATCTGGGACGCGCAAGAGGATATCTGGCTGCACCGCATGATCGCCGATGCCGTCGTGCGGACCAACGAAGACGCCGATGGACCGTACACCGCTACCGTGCGGTCGGTGCTGCTGATCGAGTTGATGGGCGGGGACGGCGGCAAGCCAGTAGCCGCGGGAAGCGGACAGAGCGGACAGAGCGGACAGAATTCCGGAGCCACTCCGGGTGCCGACGACTATGGGCAAGCGTATGGGGGGGGAGGACGCGGCGGCGGCCGGCGGGGTTCGACTACCGCTGCTGTTGCGTTTGATCCCGCCGAAGAGATCGGAGGCGGTGGGCGCGCTGCGTCGTCGTCTCGCGGTCGCGCTGGCTACTCGGGCACCGAATCCGCCGGTCCCATGGGGGGAGGCCGTTCAGGTGAGGACAACGCGACGACCGGTACAACGGTGCTGCGTTATGTGGGCGCGAATCAGAATGACAAGTCGCGCGTCCGTGCATTCTACATGAGCGTCATCGTCGATCAGACGAAGTTTCCCGAGTTCCTTGTGGAGCTCTGCAATTCCGATTGGCCGATTGAAATCGTCCGTTTCAACATCGGCCCCAATCCCAACTACGTCTCGCCGATGCTGGCGGGTCGCTCGGGAGTGATGGGCGGATACGGAGGGGGAAATGGGGGCTCCAATGGTCCGATGGGCGGCATACCAATGGGCAACCGACCATCAAGTGGTGCGCGACCGCCGATGTCCTCCGGAGGGCCGATGATTCGAACGACGGGCCCGATGGGCGGGTCCAGCGGACCGATGGGAGGAGTCGATGGCGCGGGACGACGACAAACTCACGAGAGTTTTGGCGCGCTGGAGAGTTCGAACTTGGTGCAACTTGACCTGCTCGGCTTGATCACGATTTTCAATCCCAGCGATCGCCCGGAAGAGACCGAAGAGTTGGCGTCCACCAACGATGCCTCCGCCGAAGAAACTCCCGAGGAGTCAGAGGACGACGGAACCGTCGATGATGCCGCTTCGCAGGCAGGCGATGCGCCCGCCGACGATTCGACGCCGATGGAAGCGCTGCCGGAGTCCTCCGAGGAAACGACCGACGAATCCGCCACCGAGGTGGAGGAGGCGGAAACGGCTGCCGACGAATCCTCCCAATCCACGGACCAGGACGATTCCGAGGGAACTCCAGATCCCGCGGCAGCGTCAGAATCTGTTGATACGTTGGATACCGAGGAGACCGCCCCGGTCGAGGAATCGTCGGGAGTCGAATGATTGTTCGTCGTAAGCTGCCGCCTCGGCGGCATTTGAATGGATCACGAGTTAAAAGTCGCACTCAGTCAATCGAGGTTAAGCATGGCCGCAAAGTTCAACATTAAGGCAATGGCGATTCAGCACGGCGAAAAAGTGGTGCTGGGCTTGGTCTTGCTACTGGTCGGCTGGTTTCTCGTCAGCGCCCGCTGGCCGGGTTATGAACGGCGTCCCGCAGAGTTCGCGGAAGCGGTCGTCAAGGGACGTGCCGCGCTGCAGGCGAATAACTGGGGCGATACACAGCGGCAGGAGCACACCCTCGCCCAGGAGGACTATCCCGCCCAAATCGTCGAGGCGGCCCTCGACCGGGAGTTCGACGTTTCGGATTATCAATTATCAACGAAGATAAGTCCAAGTCCGATGGACCAGCAGGAGCCGTTAAAGCTGTTGGCGACGGCTGATATCCGGCATCCGATCGCGGATGCGGGCTATGTCTTTCTTGAGTTTCCGGTCGCAGCGGAAGAGTCCGAGGATGGCGCGTCCGAAGACAGTGAAGCGGCGGAAGACGCGGAAGAAACACCGTCTGCCGACGAGAACGTGAACGACGAGTTTCTGCCGATCGCCGGCGGCACTGGCGGGTCGAGTGGTTCTGGATCGTCGTCGTCTCGCCCTGCCGACGCAGGATCCTACTATGCGGAATTCGATTCCAAGTATGACGCAGAGAGTGGAGCTGCCCAAGGCGAACAGGAGCGACAGGGGGGTACGGCGGGCTACGCGGGATCAGGCGGCCAGTATGGCGACTACGGCTATGAGGAAAGCTCGACGCAGACGGCCCTCAACCGCAATGGACGATTGTATCCCTACCTGTCGGTCCGCGCGGTTTTCGACCTCAGGGAACAGATTCGCAAGATTCAGGAAGCCACCCACCTCGATCCGCTGGAGGCGGCCCGGGTGTTCCGGCTGATGGACTTCGAGTTGCAGCGTCGAGTGGAGATTGAGCCGGGATTGTGGGCCGAATGGGAGCCCGTGCAGATACAGGTGGCGAAAGACATCCTGGAAGAGGTGAGCGACCATAACGCGGACGTGGTCTCGAGTTCTGTCACCGACCCGACGATTACCATGCCGCTTCCCGGACGCATTTACGGTGCGTGGTCGCGGCATGCCAATCATCCCGATCTGGAGGAAGAGTTCACTTTGTCGCCCGAGGAACTCCAGCGTGAGATCGAGCTCAACGCGCGTATTTTTGAAGAGTTCCGCGAGAAGCATGAGAATCTGAATTCCGCGATTCGCCCGGGCGGGGGCTTCTCCGATATGACTCTCGATACGCGACAGATGCAGTCCGAGATCGCGGGCATGGGTTCCAGCGGGGGCTACGGCACGGCGATGCAGATGCAAGGGATGATGGCCGGAATGGGCCAGGGCGGGAGTCAGAATCGCGCTGCCACGCCGCACAGCGAATACCTCGATAAATTGCTCGAGGCGGAAGGCGATGAGGAACGCGCAGAGCTGCTCAAGGAATGGATTGTCGAGCGAGTCAATTCCGAAGGCCGGTTTCTCTTGTTCCGTTATATCGACTTCGAGGTTCGCCCCGGCCAGACCTATCAGTATCGCGTTCGTATCGAGATCGAGAATCCGAACTTCAGTCGCCGTCCGTCTGATGCCGGTGGCCTGAACGAGGTGGTTGAAACCGAAACAGTCTGGACGGAATGGAGCGGCGAAACCCCCCCGGCGCGGCTGGAGCCAATGGTCCACTACTATCTCGCTCGGATTGATCGACCGGCGAATTCGCGCACCGATTTGCTCACTCCGCTGCTGGCGTTCTATCAGCGGAGTCAGACTTTGGGTTCCATCGTTCACAACGGCGGAGTGCCGGTGCAGATCGGCGGCATGGTGGGCGGCACACAGGAGACCGAGCAGTACGACGCCGCCAAGGCGGTTTACACCGCTGCTGATGCTGATGAGGCGGACTTCACGTTCTCGTCGGACGATTTCCTCGTCTGCGCATTGCCCGACATCACGCTCAACCGCAGCGAGCACACCGACCTGCGTCCCCCGTCCGGAGCGGCCGGGGCGCTCAAATTGACCGAGGCAGCCGTCGTCGTCGACGATGAGGGTCAACTGCGCATGATCGATCCCGTGACCAGCGCCGCTGAAAGCAATCGTCTGGCCACATACTATCGACAGCAAAGCGAAGCCGAGCCCTTCAAGTCGATGCGGGAGCAGGTGGCAAATACCGGTGCCGACGGCCCGTTCTCGGGTGAGGAAGAGGGTAGGTCTGGTTCGGGGTACGGCGGAAATAGCGGCGGGGGGATGGGTGGCGGACAACAGTCCGACAACCGGCGCATCCGTAGCCGTAGCGGGAGAGGCGGACAGAGCGGGGCTCCAGGTGCCATGGGAGCGGGCGGACTGCCGGGAGCCACGGGCGGGGGTGGGCCTCCCGGTGCTGCCGGACGGCCTGGTCGATAGTTGCGTTAAACCTTCACGAACTCTCAGGGAGTCGGCCATGTGACCGGCTCCCTGTTTCGTGCACCAGGCGGAATCACGCGGCCTTTGCCGGCCGAGATGACGCGGCATCCGCCAACGCCGCCCCTTCCAGCTGCTCGAGCAGTCCGCGGATCACACGCTCGGCTCGCTGGCGCTCGACTTCGCTGCGGTCCAGCACTTCGCGCCACTGCTCCTCGCGTTCGGCCAGCCGGTGTCGCTGCTCCCTGAGATGCTGTTCGCGCAGTGCCAAAGACTCGGCCTCTGCCGCGATCTGCCTTGCGGCGAGTTCGCGCTCTTGTCGAAACGCGGTGTGACGTTCGCCGATCTGTTTCTGCTGCATCTCGAGATCCTGCTGGCGCGCGAGCAGCCGTTGGCGGCGCTCGGCTAGTTCTGCATCCAGATCGCTTCGAGCGATTTCAACTTCCGCGCGCACCGCCGCGTCATCCGACTCGCGTACCAGTCGTCCCCAGGTTTCCGCGACCACGACGCGCAGTTCCAGGGTCTGCTCGTGCATCGCCTCCAGATCTCGGCGGAGCTGATCGAGGCTGGTTCGTCGTTCCTCCAGTTTTCTGGCCGACACGGTCAATGATTCCTGACGTGCGTCGAGCACCGTGCGGCGTGACTCGATGTCCCTCAATGCGGTCTGCTGTTCCGCCTGCATCTTCTCGCGCGCCCGTTGCAGTTCCGTGCTCGCCGATCGCCGCTCCCATTCGAGGTCGTGCTGGGCCGCTGCGAGCGACGCCTCACGGGAGTCGAGGGTCTCGCGGAACCTCGCCAGTTGACGGAATCGCAATCGGTTCTGTTCGGCCGTTTCGGCCTGCCGGGTGGTAAGCTGCTGCTGTTCGATGCGCCCCTGCCGGTGTTCCTGCTCGACTTCCTCGCGCAGCCGGCCAAGATGCGCCTCATGGAAGTGGGTTCGCTTCGCCAGATCGATTTCGATCTGTGCCTGCTCCAGGCGGAGTTGATCCAGTTGCTCGAGGGCTTTCTCTCGCAGTTGCTGCAGCTCGCGCTCCAGCTCCGTCTGTTGACTCGAGCGGTGCTGACGCCATTGTTCCTGGTCGGCCAGCAGTGCCTGCTCGCGCTGCTGCATGTCGGATTCGAGAGCCGCCAGGGCTTCGCGATCCGACTGCAGGCGCGCGGCGGCCTGCAATGCTTCCGCGTTTTGCCTGGTGAACACTGCCTCGGCCTGGCTGAGTGCCGTCTGTTTGTGGCCGATCTCTCGCGCCCAGGCCTCGAGTTCGGCTCGCCGCTGCTGGAGGACCGTTTCCTCCTCGCGCATCGCGGTTTTGCGCTCCTGCACTGAGAGTTCGAACAGGCGTTCGCGCTCACGCAGATCGCGCCGCTCCTGGTCGAGCACCGACATCTGCGATGTGAGCGTCTGTTCGCGCCGATCGAGATCGAGAATGCGGGATCGCAATTGCTGCAGGATACGGCTCGCCTGTAGCAGCGCATCCTCGCCGCCGGCCTCGCCGGGAGTGCTGAGCGGGTCGGCGCGATCCGTGCGTTCCATCCCCGCGGAGACGGAGCGATCAGCATCAGATACATCACTCATCGGGAATCCTTTCCCGGAACATTGCCGCGACTCTTATGCAGCGTCGACGTACGGCGCCAGCGCGGATGCGATCTTTTCCTTGGGCTGCACGCCCATCATCCGCTGCACAGGCTGCCCGTTGTGAAAGACAATCATCGTCGGTACAGCGTCGATGCGGTACTGCACCGCCAGCTTACGGCTGACATCGGTGTCGAGTTTGCCGATCCGCGCCTTGCCCTGCATTTCGTTGGCGAGGGCCTCGATCGTCGGGATCAGCATCTTGCAGGGTCCGCACCAGGTGGCCCAAAAGTCCACGAGCACCGGCACCGGGCTATTCAGCACCTCGGACTCGAAATTCGACTCGTTGAATTCCAATACGTTTCCAGCCATGACTAACTGTTCCCTTTCGCGAATACGACGCAGATGGTCTCGATGACTTCGGGATTATTAGTGAACACGATCGAAGTGTCAACGGGTATCAGGGCAATCCTTATGCTGTAATCGGCTGTGTCGTATAGAGATACGCCCATTGTGGTGTGGGCGGGAAGATAGCCGGAATTCGAATTCTGCCGATGAGACGCGATTTCTTCGCCAGCTCCCTTGACTCAAGATTTCAATATGATATCATAATGAAACTGTTTTGAAATTGGTTTGGGTAGCAGAACAAAGGAATCTCCATGATCCAAGAACGTCCCTATTCGCCGATGTCGGGTTGGTTGCCGCTCTTTGTTTGTCTGGCGCTGATCTTCGTGGTGCCGGAATACCTGATTTACACGCAGGTATCTCAGATTCCCGAGAATCCAAATCCCCTGGTCATCATTGCCGCGATCGGCTTGGGAATTGCGGGCTTCATCGGCCTGTTCGGCATGATGGCCATCGCCCCGAACCAGGCCCGCGTGCTCTTGCTCTTCGGCGAGTACAAAGGCTCGGTGACCAAGTCGGGGTTCTGCTGGGTCAATCCCTTCTTCTCGAAGAAGAAACTTTCGCTCCGTATCCGCAACTTCGAAACGGGATCGGTTCACACACCTGAGAAGAAAAACGAAGCCGGCGCGGTGGTGCAGCATAAGAGTCGCACAGCGGGTCGGCCTTCCAAGGTGAATGACCGCGACGGCAACCCGATCGACATCTCCGCCATCGTCGTGTGGAAGGTCGTGAACACCGCCGAGGCACTCTTTGAAGTCGATGACTACGAAGACTTCGTCGAGGTACAGAGCGAAGCCGCGCTCAGGAATCTCGCCAGCCGCCATCCTTACGACAGCGAAGATCACGAGATCTCTCTCAGGGGAAATGCCGCCGAGGTTTGCGAGCAACTGCAAGTCGACATTCAGGAGCGACTCGACAAGGCCGGCGTGCAGGTGATCGAAGCCCGTATCTCGCACCTGGCGTACGCGCCCGAAATCGCTTCCGCCATGTTGCAGCGGCAACAGGCGCAGGCGGTGATCGCGGCCCGCACCAAGATCGTCGAAGGCGCTGTCGGCATGGTCGACATGGCTCTCAAGCATCTGGAAAAGGACAACATCGTGCATCTCGACGATGAACGCCGCGCGGCGATGGTGTCGAACCTGCTCGTGGTCCTCTGTAGCGGTGGGCACACGCAACCGGTCGTCAACACGGGAACTCTTTACAACTGATTCACGTTCAATCGATGTGGGTCAGGGAGCAGCAGCCTCGTGGCGAAACGAGACACATTTCTGTTGAGAATGGACCCCGCCGTCATGGACGCGCTGCGGCGGTGGTCCGAAGACGAACTGCGCAGCATGAACGGCCAGATCGAGTACCTGCTGCGAAGGGCGCTGATGCAGTCCGGGCGATTGAAGGTGAACTCATCCGGCGGCACGAGTGCTGAGGGCGCCACGGAAGAGGGCCGTGAATCGGAAGGATGACGCCGGGGATTCGTGGATCTGAGATAATCTGATGGACCGGAACCGACACAATCGTTGCTACCCGCTACTTCCCCCACACCGCCGCCGATTTGCGAACCAACTTCTGCAGGCCGTGCTCGTGCATTTCTTCCGTGAATGACGCCTTCTGTCCCGTCGGCGACAGGTCGGCTTCGATGCGTCCCTCGGCGTCCTGGCCGGTGAGCTTGATCGTGAACAAGTCCCGGAACTGGTACTGCTGCTGCGCGTCGAGGCCGAGTTGCTCGGTGATGCGCGTCACCTTGCGTGACCCGTCGGTCGTGAATCGGGTGAGTTGCACGACGAGATGAATGGCCGAGGCCGCCTGCGCTCGCGCGACGTAGACGGGCAGTTCGACATCCGACATCAGCGAGAGGGTTTCCAATCGCACCAAGGCATCCCGCGGGGTCGAGGCGTGCACGGTGGTCATGCTCCCCGAGTGGCCGCTGATCATCGACTGCACCATGTCGAGGGCTTCGCCGCCGCGGACCTCGCCGACGATGATGCGGTCGGGCCGCATGCGCAGCGAAGCGCGAAAGAGCTGACGAATGTCGATCTTGCCGCGGCCTTCGGCGTCTCCCTGTTGCGATTCCAGATACAGGCAGTGCTCCTGCGCGAGCTTCAGTTCCGAACTGTCTTCGATCACGACGATCCGCTCTTCTTCCGGCACCGCCGTCGAGAGCGCGTTGAGAAACGTCGTCTTGCCGGTGCCGGTGCCGCCGGCCACGAGAATGTTCTTGCGAAGCAGCACCGCGATCTTGAGGAACTCGGCCGCTGGCTCCGACAGGCTGCCGAGGCGGATGAAGTCCTCCATCGTCATCACATCTCGCTTGAACTTGCGGATCGTGAGATACGTCCCCTTCCGTGCGCTGGGCGGAATGACGGCATGCACTCGCGAGCCGTCGGGCAGGCGGGCATCAAGAATCGGGCGGTCCTCATCGATCTCGCGCCCGACGTACTGCGCGATGTTGTGAATTGCCGACACAAGCGAGTCTTCGCTGGGGAACGCTGCGGGAGTCTTGTACAGCTTGCCCCGGCGTTCGACGTACACCTCGCCCGCGCCGTTGGCCATGATCTCGGTGACGGAGTCGTCGTCGAGATACTCGCGGATCGGCCCCAGGAAGAAGCCGATGCTGGCGTGAAAAACACTTTCGCGATCCATGGTCAGGCTCCAGGGGTCAGGCTCCAGGCTTCAGGAAAGACGTGAAGCTTGGTAACCCGAAACGTCATTGAGGGGGACGTTTTCTGTCACGTTGATTGAATGGAAGCGAGCCTTGCGGAAACGGGTCTTGCAACTGTTTCTGGCTGGACTCGGTTTCACGACCTCGTTCCGCAAGCCGCGCATTAGTTACTTCACGGCTCTAACCACACGACCCCCTCGCTGACGCGTCGGGTTACCAATGGTTATTCCCGCATCTCCATCTCCAGTTCCTCCACCAGAAACGCCCACATGTCGGCGATCTCTTCGATGATTTTCGATGTCGGCTTGCCGGCCCCGTGTCCCGCGCGGGTTTCGATGCGGATAAGGATCGGTTCCTCGCCCCCTTGCGCCGCCTGGAGTCGGGCCGCGAACTTGAAACTGTGGCCGGGGACCACGCGATCATCGGTGTCGGCCGTCGTCACCATCGTGGCCGGGTATTCGACGTCGTCACGAATGTTGTGATAGGGCGAGTACGCCATGAGTGCCTGGAACTGCTCGGGGTCGTCAGCCGAGCCGTAGTCGTCGACCCAGAAGCGGCCGGCCGTGAACTTGTGGAACCGCAGCATGTCCATCACGCCGACAGCAGGCAGACATGCTCCGAATAGTTCAGGCCGCTGTGTCATGCACGCTCCCACCAGCAGGCCGCCGTTGGAACCACCCTGAATCGCGAGCTTCTCAGAGGATGTGTATTCGTTCTCGATGAGCCATTCGGCAGCCGCGATAAAGTCGTCGAACACGTTCTGCTTCTGCAGCACGGTTCCCGCGCGATGCCACACTTCGCCGTACTCGCCGCCGCCGCGCAGGTTGGCCACGGCCAGCACGCCTCCCATTTCCATCCACGCTAGCCGGCTGATGGAAAACGTCGGCGTCAGCGGAATGTTGAAACCACCATAGCCGTACAGCAGCGTCGGGTTGGTCCCATCAAACTCGACGTCCTTGCGATGTGCCACAAACATCGGCACCCGCGTGCCGTCCTTGCTGTTGTAGAACACCTGATTGACGACGTAGTCGTCGGGCACCATGTCGACGTCAGACCGCTGCAGCAGCGTGCTTTCGCCCGTGAGAATGTCGTAACGGTAGGTACTTGGCGGAGTCGCGAAGCTGGAGAATGAATAGAACGTCTCGGTGTCGCCCCGCATGCCGCTGAAGCCGCCGGCGGTGCCGATGCCGGGGAATTCGACCTCGCGCAGAAACGCTCCCTGCATGTCGAACAGCTTCACCTGCGTCTTTGCGTCCTGCAAAGCCTCGACGAAGAAGACATTGCCGACGAGCGAGACCGACGTGATCGGCTCGTCCCCCTGCGGGATCACTTCGCGATAGTTCTCCGCCTGCGGCTGACGCAGATCGATTGCGATCACTCGCTTCAGCGGAGCATCGAGGTCGGTCTTGAAGAACAGCACCGGTCCGTCGTTGCCGACGAATGTGAAGTCGTTGTCGAAATGATCGACCAGCGCGTAGGGCATGCCGTATGGTTCCTGCAGATCTTTCACGAAGATGCGGTACTTGTCGTCGGTCCCCTTCCAGGTGGTGATGACGAGATACCGGCCGTCCTCGGTCACTTCGCACTGAAAGCCCCATTCCGGCTCATCGGGACGCTCGAACACCAGCACGTCGGCAGCCTGTGATGTGCCGAGCCGGTGATAGTAGATCTTCATGTTGAGGTTCAGGTTCTGAAATTCCTGACCCTCGTCCGGCTCCGGATAACGGCCGTAGAAGAAGCCCTCGCCGTTGGCGGTCCAGGCGGGAGAGTTGAACTTGATCCAGGTCAGTTCATCATCAAGTACGTTGCCGCTGTCGATCTCCATGATCTTCCAGTTCCGCCAGTCGGAGCCGCCGTCCTGAATGCCGTAGGCGATGTAGCGTCCATCCTCGCTGAAGACCGTTTCCCCAAGCGCGACGGTGCCGTCCTCGGACCATTCATTGGGGTCGATCAATACGCGGGGCTCGCCGTCGAGCGAATCCTGTGTGTAAAGGACATACTGATTCTGCAGGCCGTCGTTCTTCTCGAAGAAGTACCGTCCGCCAACCTTGAAGGGAGTGTCGTATTTGGCGAAGTCCCACAACGCGGTCAGCCGTTCGCGAATCGCCTCGCGATGTTCGAGCGATTCAAGATAGGCGTTGGTGTAGACGTTTTCCTGTTCGACCCACGCGGCGACCTCTTCGGACTCGCGAACGTCATCCTCCAGCCAGCGATACGGGTCGGCCACGGTCGTGCCGTGAAAGTCGTCGACCTGATCGATCGTCCGTGTTTCGGGAACCATGGGAAGTCCATCGGCCAGGGCCAGCGAGAGGCAGAGACAAGACAGCGCCATTATAGGCAGGGCCTGGCGCAGGGTTCGGTGAGTGCGTCCTGACATGTGAACTCCGTGTGGGGAATGTCGATTCGGGTGAGTGGTCGAACATCGAATGGACCACTGCGGGCATTCTGGAACAAGCGCTGTTGATCGTAAAGGGTTGTAGCGTGCGAGCACGTAGGCCGGCCTTCGCAGCCCGGCCGTGCGGGAGCGATGAATTTGATTCTCTCGATTCAATTCTTTCGTCCCTGCCGGGACTTGCTGATTTTTTGCCACGATCAACCCACCGTTAAAACGGTGGGCTATTGTCATTGTCGGTAGCCGGATTGATGCTTGTCTCGGTCCCGTCAGGGACAATCGAGAATAGCCCACCGATTCATCGGTGGGATGCAGTGGCATGAGAATCCACAGTCCCGAAGGGACGGCAGATGAGCGCTACTCTGAGTCTGAGTCGCTCACACTTTTTCAGTACGGCACTCGATCCGGATTCACCTCCCATTTCCGAAACGCATGCAGGGCTTCATCCCTCAGCATCAAGTGCATCGGCACCAGTGGGGCGGACTCGGCGGCGCGCAGGGCGTCGTAATGCCGCCGGTCGTCGAAGCCGATGGCGGCGGCGTCATCGGCTGTGTTGCCGTAGACAATTGCGTCGAGCCTGGCCCAGCAGATGGCCGACAGGCACATCGGGCAGGGCTGGCAACTGCAGTAGATCACGCAGTCGGCCAGGCTGAAATTGTTGAGGCAGCGGCACGCCTCGCGAATGGCGACCACCTCGGCATGAGCGGTCGGATCGAGATCGACTGTCACACGATTCTGACCCCGTCCGATGATGTCCTCGCCGCGAACGACCACCGCGCCGAACGGTCCGCCGCCTGCATCGACCGAGGCGATCGACAGTGCGATGGCTTCGCGCATGAAGGCGGGATTTGGTGTGAAGTTGCTCATTCCTGTGGTTGATCCCAAAACCGATGCGGATCATCCAGTCGTTGCATCTCGGCGAGGAGCAATGCCTCCAGTTCGTGACGCTTCGCTGCGCAACGCGGATCACTTGCGAGGTTGAGGTGATGTGCCGCCGGTTGTATTCCGGTCAGGGCGACGACGTCGGCCGCGTGGTGCTCGATCAAAAACTCGTGCGGGTTGTCGGCCAGGTTGAAAAGTTGGGTTTCTCGAACCGTGCCGTCGATGACGTCATACTTGATGAGCTTCCAGTCGGCGACGCGAATGCTCCGCATGCCGGGGAGCGTGCCGCCGCAATAGCAGCCATAGAGGACGTCGCGAATCGTCTCGGCTTCGCCTCGCAGTACCGGTGCGAAGCTGATGCCTTCGACAGTTTCTGGGATCGAGCTATCCGCCAGGTCGCACAACGTCGGCAACAGGTCGAGCAGATAGATGTTGCCGGGTGCTCGCGAGCCTGGCTCGATCCCCGGCCCCATCACGATAAAGGGGACGCGCCAGGTGTGCTCGTACAGATTCTGTTTCCCCATCAGGCCGTGCCGTCCGACCGCGATCCCGTGATCGGACGTGAAGAAGATAAACGTGTTGTCGAGTTCCCCCATGGCATCGAGCTGCTCCAGCACGCGGCCGATCTGCGTGTCGATCAACTCGATGCAGGCATATTCGCGGCCGATCTCGTTGCGGACGGTGGCCTCGCTGCGGGAAATCAGGACGCCGCTGACTTCGACCTCATCCCTCAGCATCGGATGCCCGTGATGAAACGGGTGCGCCGGCAGGTAGTTGAGCGGCAACGGCGGCGCGAGCGGGTTCACCTCGGTCGGCGGTTCGATCGCGTTATAGGCCCCATACCGCCCGAGCAGTTCAGGAGTGCCGTCGCGCGTATCGTGCGGGTGCGAGAATCCGAAGAACATCAGGAACGGATCGGCATCCCCGGTCGCCTCACGCTGCTGCAGGAACTCGACGGCCCGGTCGCCATGCCACTCGCTGCTGGTTTCGGGCGTGCCGCCGCGCATCGATTGTTCGTGCAGCACGGTGAAGAGCGAGTCGCCGGGCGGATACGAATTGCCTTCCTTGCAGGTGCGAAACGTGTCGTAACCCGGCCGGTTGAACACGGCCGCCAGCGAGTTGTCAGCCAGATCAGCGGGCACGTGCGCCAGATCGCCTCCGGGCGGCGCCTGATTGTTGGAGTTAGGGATGTGCCACAGCGTGCGACCCGTGATCAGCATCGTGCGCGAAGGGATGCACACCGCGCCGCTCCACGAACCCATGTGATACGCGGCATCGAACGTCATCCCACTGGCCGCTAGTCGATCGATGTTTGGCGTCTGACACACGGTGTTGCCGTAGGCTGAAAGCGTGAACGGCGACTGGTCGTCGGTAACAATGATGAGGAAATTGGGCCGCGCATCATCGGCCGATACGGAATGACCGGCGACCGCGAGGCACAACAACATCAAACAGGCGATTCGTCGCGGAGTTGGGAGACAGGTATTCATCCGACAAGTGCGTTCAATCCTGAATATCGGGACACCGAACTGTTACATTGACCTATCCGTAGGATTGAAGCAACCAGGGCTT
>JANNSB010000331.1:0-6091 GCA_031402175.1 Planctomycetaceae bacterium | reverse complement strand
CAGATGCTGCGCGGATGCTCGATGCGCGTGCGCTCGCCCGCCGCGAATGACTGACAGAAGTCATTCGCCTCGGCTGGCTCGACCCCGATGATCTTCGCGTCAGGAAAACCGTCTGCGATGGCCAACGCGTGGCCCGCCATGATGCCTCCGCCGCTCACCTGGCAGAGAAAATGCGAAATCCCCCGTCCCGCGAGTTTCAGTTCGTCCACAATCTCCAGGCCGCCGACGCCGTTGCCCGCGATCACATAGTTGTCGTCGTAGGGTGAGGCCGCGATCGCCCCCAGTTCCTCGGCAATCTCTCGCGCCATCCGCTCCCGCTGTCCGGTGAGGTGGTCATTCACGGCATCATAAAACCGCGTCTCGGCTCCGAACGATCGCGTGAGGTGCAGCTTCACCTTGGGAGCAGTCTCGGGCATCACGACGATCACCCGCTTCCCGTAGCGCATGCCGGCATACGAAATGCCCGAAGCGAAATTACCCGACGAATGCGCCGCGACCGGGAGCGAACCGATCCGCCCGGCGTTGTGATCCATCCAGTTGAGCGCGCCCATCAGCTTGAACGAGCCGACAGGCGTGAAGCCGTAATCCTTGATCCAGACCCGCCTGCTCTCGGGCAGGCCCAGTTCTTGCTCCAGGCGATAGGAACGAACCAGCGGGGCAGGAGAGATGTGCCGGCGAATGATCGGCACAGCCTCGCGGACATCGGCGATTGTTGCAACTCGGTCGGGCATGGTGGGGATTCTACTGGGCGACCGCGGCCTGCACGAACGCAAATCACTCTCCTCCCGCACGCCGGGAGGAGAGTGCCGGACGCTGACTACTGCGGACGAACGAGCAGCAGACCCACGATGCAATAGGTCGGGACCGAGTCCTGCGTGGCCTCGCTGGAAATGTCCACCTTGTACCGTTCTTGGCTGGAGGTGGTATGGGTCAGGACTGGTTTCGCGTCGGGAAGTTGATCGGCCGTCAATTCCTGGTCGCGATCGTCGAGCAGCGTGAGATCGATATCTTCGACATCGGAATCACCCGCGGCCACGATCAACACGTCCCCGTCCCCAAATCTCAGATTCGTGAGCATCGTGCCTTCCTCTCCGCCAAGCAGTCCTCCGAAGATGGTCGCCTGCCCGGGAGTGTCGTTGAATTGCACGAACAGGCCGTTGTCTTCGGCGCCATCGTTCGCGCCTGCGCACATGCCGAACATGGTCTCCTTCGCAATGTCGAACTCCCGTCGGGGAACATACCAACCCCCCTCCTGCAGGATGACGAACGAAACAAACGAAGGTTGCTCGGCTTCGAATAATTCGGCTTCGATGCGATATTGGCCGTCGCGATCCACATTGAACTCGATGACCGCCAGGGAGTCGGTCTCCATGTCTTCGGCAAGCACATTGCCATTGCCGTCAAGCACGCGGATGTCGACATCGGTGGCGTCTTCATCACCGGCGGCGATGATCACATAGTTCCCGTTGCGTTCGAAGTTCTTGAGCATGGGGTAGACGTCTCCTTGCGACATGTAGGTGCCGACGAGGGAAATCTGCGGAGCGTAGCCGTATTCCGTCTCGCCAAGAAACCGGTCGGCGGCGTTAAAGCAGGTATCGAGCGACTGGGCCATGTAATAGCCGGGAGTCCATTCCGCCGATGCCTTTAGGCCCGACGACAGCATCGCAATAAACGCAGCCAACATGACAAGAACTCTCATGATCTGCTCCAAGGAGTGAACATGTCGCCCGCAAGAGTTGGCGACTCGACTGGTTAAGCGGCATCGCCGAACGGCGATGTTCCGTGTCGAGGAGAGCATCGTAGCAGCGGAATCTTGCGCGGAAAGTGGCGGTGCGAGCCAACATCGTGCGACACGGTGCGTTGCCTTGATCGCCGCGAAATCCGCAAGCCGCCAGACTCACGATCGACATCGATCGCCTGCTACATTAAGCGGACTTTGATCCATCTCAATCTCCACTTGGCTCTAACCCGCTCGACTCCATGCTCATCTTCGACTCTCACCTCGACCTGGCCTGGAATGCCGTCGAATGGAATCGCGATCTGATGCTTCCCGCAGCGGAGATTCGCAGCTTCGAGAAGCATTTCAGCGACATCATTCCCGGGGACTGCACGGTTTCGTTCTATGAGTTGAACCGAGGCAATATCGGACTGGTGATCGCCACGCTACTTCCTCGGCTGCATCGCAAGGACAAGGAACTCACGTTCTACCAGTCGCGCGAGGCGGCGCATGGATCTGCGCACGGGCAACTTCATTACTACAAGGCGATGGAGGCCAAGGGCGTCATCAAGGCCCTCGCCACTCGGGGAGCCTTCGCCGAACATGCCGCCGCGTGGAAACAGGCGACCGCCAATGGGACGGGGAAGCGGCCCGCCATCGGTTACATCCTCAGCATGGAGGGAGCGCCACCCGTCATGTATCCCGAGCAGGTGCATGACTGGTTTGCGGCCGGGTTGAGACTCATCGGCCCCGCACATTACGGGCCCAACGAATACTGCCACGGTACCGGCAGCGTCGGGGGTCTGTCGGCCGATGGCAGGCGACTGCTGCAGGAAATGGACAAGGCTGGCATGCTGCTCGACGCGACCCACCTGTCGGACGATTCGTTCTGGGAGGCGATGGATGTCTTCCAGGGGCCGGTGATCGCGAGCCATCACAACTGTAGAGCCCTCGTGCCCGGCGATCGGCAACTTACCGATGAGCAGATCAAGACGCTCATTCAGCGCGGCGCCGTCATCGGGGCCGCGTTCGACAACTGGATGTTGATCCCCGGCTGGAAGAAGTACGTCACGCCGCTCGAATCAGTCACACTGGAACGGGTGGCCGACCATATCGACTACGTCTGCCAGCTTGCGGGGAACGCCCGGCACAGCGGCATCGGCACCGACCTCGACGGCGGGTACGGCAAGGAGCAGTCCCCCTACGACATGGACACGATTGCCGACATTCGCAAAGTAGGCGAGATTCTCGATCGCCGGGGGTACAGCACCGAAGATGTGGCCCGCATCATGCACGGGAACTTCATCGACTTCTTCAGCCGGAACCTGCCGGCCTGAAAAGTTTCCGGATGCAGCCGTGATGTCTGCCGCGAGAAGTCGCCAACGCCTGCGGTCAGCCGAAGCGGGACCGTTGCCTATCGCAGTGGAATTGCCGTAATTTGGTTTCTTCGTTGCGAAAGGGGATTTCATTCTCATATCCTCACAGTCGCAGCGTATGAAGGATCGCAATCCGCGGCCCACCGGGGCGAATTGGTGTCTGCGGAAGTCGCGTAACTACTGCGGGAACAATCATCTCGTGCAATCAGCCAGCTTTGAAGGAGCCTCTTATGTGGAATCGAATGCGGTCCCGTGTCGCGTTGCTATCGATATTGGCTGTCGGTGTGGTCGGTGGAGTGACGTGGTCCTACTGGCAACCCGGTTCCGGACCCGACCCGGGCACGCTGTTGCCGGCCGACGCGGTGTTGTTCGTCCGGGTGGATGGCACGACATCACACATCGACGGCTGGCAGGCGACTGCCGCCTACGAGGCCCTTCAGAACAGCGGCCTGGAGGAACTGGGCCAGCGGATCGAAGACACGGTTCGCGACATCATGTCTCGCGAAGGGGGAGGTATACCTCCTGAATTCGAGCAGGCCATCACGCACATCAGCGAAAACGGGTTTTCGGTGGCCGCGACGCTCGGAGAAGGGCAGCCCGCCCCGTGGGGTGTGATCGTGCTGCACAACGCCACGGCATTGGAAGACGCCGCCACGGGCCTACTGGCTCAGGTCTCTCAAGGGGAACTTGAATTCACCACCGAGGAACTTCATGGCCGTTCGGTGACGCACACGATGATCCCGAACAGCCCGGTGCAACTCGGCCTCTGGTCGGAAGAAACTCATCTGTGCATCGCCATCGGCATCAACGCCGTTGAATCTGCTCTCGCTGTCGCCAGTGGCGAAGCACCCAATCTCACCAGCAGCCCGATGTGGGAACAATACGTCGCCGCCGATCTCGGCTTCGAAACGACGACGACAGGCTGGCTGAACTTCGTTCCGGCCAGAGAGATGTTCGGACAGATGCCGGTGCCGCTACCCGGAAGCCAGCCCGGTAATGAGACGAAGGTGATGGAGATTCTGGAGGCATTGGGTCTGCACAACCTCGATGCGATCGCCGGAGTGTCGGGCTACAAGGGCCGGTCGCTTTGGTCCGAGACGTACATCGAAGCCCCCGCTCCGCGCACGGGCCTGCTGTCGCTGATGGATGCCGACCCGATCACGCTGGCGGATTTGCCACCGCTCCCCTTCGGCATGGACGGTTTCTCCGCGAGCAGCATGGATGCTTCAAAGCTTTACAACGTGGTGCTGGACATTGCCTATACCGTGGAAGGTATGGGACCGCCCGATGCCGCCGGCAGCGTCGATCGCGCGCTCGCTCAGGTGGAAGAGACGCTCGGCTTCGACCTCAAAAGCGGGGTCTTCGATCACCTGGGGAACATCGCCTGCATGTACGGCGATCAGCGGCAGTCGTTCGGACTCGGCGTCGGTCTCGTGTTGCAGGTGGAAGACGGCGCAGCGCTGCAGAAGTCACTGGACGCGATGCTGGCTTTGGTCCAACAGCAGGCGAACGGCGAATTCGCCGTCCGGCATATCGAGAAACATGGACACGAAATGACTCTGATGGAAGTGGCGCGCGGCGTCTTCAATCCCACGTTCTCGATCGAGGGAGACTGGATGTGCATCGGGTTGATGCCGCAGACGGTCGAAGCCTTCCAGTTGAGGTCCGATGGAGAACTCACCGCTTGGGAACCGTCCAGCGTGTACGAAGAAGGCTTTGCCGAGCTGCCCACGGAGTTCACCTCGGTCAGTTCGATCGACCCGCGCGAGAGCTACAGCGCGCTGGCCGGTATCGCCCCCATTCTATACAGCGGAATGGTGGGCTATTTGCGAGCCGAGGGCGCGGTGCCGCAACAGTTCGAGTTGCCGATCACAGCGGCCGACATCCCATGTGCCGAGTATGTCACCAAGCCGCTCTACCCGAACATTTCGGTAACGGTCGTGGACGACTCGGGTATGCGGCAAATCTCCCGCAGTTCGGCGCCGGCCATTCCCATTCTAGGCGAGATGAGCGGCGGGTCGGGCCTTGCCGCTGTCGCCATCGGTGCAGCTCTGCTGTTGCCGGCGGTTCAACAGGCCCGCGAGGCGGCACGTCGAGCGCAGTCGACGAACAACCTGCGGCAGATCGGACTGGCGATGCACAACTACGCCGACACTTATCAGAACTTCCCCGAGGGAACCACGCCGAACGAGAAACTCGATCCGGAAGAGCGCTTGAGCTGGCTCGCGAAGATTCTGCCGTTCCTGGATCAAGCTCCTCTCTACAACAACATCGACTTTGATGAAGGCTGGGAAGACGAGGCGAACACCACGTCGATGCAGACAGTGATTCCGTCGCTGCTCAATCCCAGTTCGCCCGAGGGGCCGACAAATCCCGATGGCTATGGAGTGACGCATTACGTCGGCATCGCCGGCCTGGGTGAGGACGGCCCGACGCTGGACATCGATGATCCCAATGCCGGGGTTTTCGCGTACGACCGCGTCACTCGTTTTCAGGACATTACTGATGGCACGTCGAACACGATCTGCGTCGGCGAGGCCATGAACGCCGGTCCCTGGGGACAAGGAGGGGCATCGACGATCCGTCCATTCACCGATACGCCCTACATCAATGGTCCCGACGGCTTCGGCGGCTATCACGCCGGCGGTTGTATGTTCCTGTTCTGCGACGGGTCGACTCGATTTATCAACGAGAACGTCGACAATTCGGTGATGGAAGCCATCACGACCATCCGCGGAGGCGAAGTCATCGGAGACTTTTAAGGCGGCGCTGAAACTTGGGTGGCGTGCGGCAAGAGGAAGCGATCGGGTTTCGAGAGCCGAGATGTCCGCATCCGTGGTGCGAGATTGGTTTTCCAGATAGCGCGGCTTTCGCGGAGAGGCTGTATTTTTGTAGCCGTGTCTGTCCCCAGACACGGGGCAATTTGTGTGGATGTCATCTGATCGCCGAGTCACAACTGGGGGCGCGTCTTTCCCGTTGTGCCTCGGCGGCTGGGGAC
>JANNSB010000330.1:0-3053 GCA_031402175.1 Planctomycetaceae bacterium | reverse complement strand
CCTGTGAGTGGCCGTCGCTGACGCTTCCGGCTCGGATGGATCGCCGTGGCCTAATCCAAGCCATGGGGGGCGGACTCGGCGCATTGGGTTTGGCGAGCGCGCTACCTCAAGCGATGCTGGCGGGCGATGGGGTCGTGCATCATCCCGCAACAGCCAAACGGGTGATTCAACTCTTCATGAATGGCGGGCCGTTTCAGGGGGATTTCTTCGATCCCAAGCCCGCGCTCACCGAACATGCCGGCGAGCGGCCGAACGAAGTCGATCTGCGGACGGAACGTCGCACGGCCGGACTGTTGCCTTCCCCGTTCGCGTTCACGCTATCGGGCAAGAGCGGCGTGCCGGTGAGCGAACTGCTGCCCCACACGGCCCGGTGCATCGACGACATGTGCATCCTGCGGTCGGTCTACACCGACAATCCGAATCACGGGCCCGCGCTGCTGCTGATGAACAACGGCACCGTACTCAACACGCGGCCCAGCTTCGGATCGTGGTTGTCGTATGGACTCGGCAGCGAAAACGAAAACCTCCCCGCCTATGTCGTGCTCTGCCCCGGCAGGCCGGTGCGGTTCTCGATTCTGTGGACGAGCGGATTCCTGCCCGGGGCACATCAGGGGACGTATATCAATCATACCGATCCCGTTCCGGACAAGCTCATTCCGTATTTGCGAAACGAGCACAGCACGACTGATGAGCAGGCCGATCAACTCGCGCTGATGTCGGAACTCAATCGCCGGCAATTGGAAGTCACCGGCCCCGATTCGCGGATGGAAAGCCGTATCGAGGCGATGGAGACGGCCTTCCGCATGCAGTTCACCGCGACCGAGGCGTTCGATCTGTCGCAGGAAACCGAACACACTCGCGAGCAGTACGGCGAGGGGCATTTCGCCAACGGCTGCCTGCTCGCCCGGCGACTGGCGGAGCGCGGCGTAAGGTTCACGCAGGTGTATTACGGCGACGGGCAGCCCTGGGACACGCATGCCGATCACGACAACCTGGTTCGCGGACTGGCGAAGGATATCGACCGCCCGATCGCGGCGCTGCTCAGCGACCTCAAGCAGCGGGGGATGCTGGAAGACACGCTCGTCATCTGGGGAGGCGAGTTCGGCCGCACGCCGACATCGGAAAACGGCAACGGTCGCGACCACAATCACTACGGCTTCACGATGTGGCTGGCCGGGGGCGGCGTCCGCGGCGGCATGACCTACGGCGAAACCGACGACTTCGGCTTCCGAGCCGTGCAGGACCGCGTCCACATTCACGACCTGCACGCCACCCTGCTGCACCTGATGGGCATCGACCACGAACAACTCACCTACCGCTACGCCGGCCGGGACTTTCGATTGACGGACGTGGAGGGAAGGGTGATTGGGGAGATCGTTGCGTAGGACGGAGGAACTAGGAATTAGGAATCAAGGAGGTGGACGTGTTTCGAATACTGTGGATTGCGTTTGCATTTACGAATTGCGCCTTTGCCGATGATCCGACGCCGATCGAAATGGAGTTCGTCATCGTCGAATTGAACAGCGAGACGGCTGCTCAACCGAACCAAGGCTTGGCATCATTTGAGGTGCCGGAACATTGGAGTTTCGAGTCCAGCGAATGGGTGGACGAAGTAACGCGACTGCGATCCGACGGCGTGGATGTCCACATTCAGCGACTCACGGCCACGGCGTACAACGCACTTCCCGCACATGTGGAAATGATGATCGATCGCAGCGTTTGCGACGACACCGATCGTGATGACGGGTCTCGCGAGCAAGTGGTCCTGGATGTAAGCTGTCTTGCAACTCGCAAAGAGGACGGCAGCTACCGCCTCGACCTGTCGATTCGCGATGAGGCACGCGACGACGCTGCCTGGAACGAGCCGCTGATGCAGTTCATTCCATCTTCAGAGGCAGGCGCTCCGCCGTCAGATGTCACTTCGGCGCAAACGACCCTCACCGTGCTTCCGGGGGAATGGGCCATTATGGGCGGGATGAATACCTCGTCGATTGATCAAGTCGGCGTCAACGAGAAACGAAGTCGTCTGACTTCGACGATCTTGATTGTGCGATTAACCGAACGCTGACACGAGTCGATAGCATGTCGGATCCCATCACCCAACTGGTGTTGTCATTCGTGATGTGCGCACCCTGCGTCGCACTGCTGCTGGGCGTCGGGCCGCCGGTGCATGGAAGTTGGTGGTATCCCGACCCCGGTCGCTGGGATTACCAGATCAAGCTGTCGCTGTATGCCATCCTCGACGCGAACGCGCCGACAAGTGCGCGCGCACTTCGGTTCTCACGAGCGATGACGGCAGCGGTTTTGGCAGTAATGCTGGCGATCATCTGGGTAGCAACATAGTCTTGATGCTCAATCCGCATACGTCTCCGAGGAACCGGCATTCGAACGACATCGTCGTCACCCGATCGGGTGGCACGACCACGACCAACGGGAGTGGCGTGGCAAGCGCGGAGTGTGCGTCGAATGTCAGTTCCGGCTGCAGGGCTGATTGTACGGCGACAGTGCCAGTACAGCATCTGCACGATACCCGCCGCCCGCCACGCCTCTCGTTCCTAACGTCACTCGTGGCGTGCCACCCGATCGCCAACGCCACAGAATGGGCACGTGACCTTCTCGTTCGTACCGCAAAGAAACGCAAGAAGCAGCGGAGACCGGGGTTTCGATCCCATCCATGCACGTGCATGGACCCCACCGGCAGGGTATAATTCTGCTGCGCCTCCAAGACGCGGGCCGATCTCCACTACCAGAATGGAGGCGGCAGAACTGGATCGAGTGATGGCGTATCCATGACGCTTATGGACGACGATTGCCCTCATAGGTTCGGGTTTTCTCCGGTAAAAGCGGCAGATTCCGCACTTCGTTCGTGGGGACTTTCCCCAATTCGGGTATTGGGCTCTCGCCCACTTGACTCGGCTCCCGATTTATCACAATATTGATATAATCGCTTTAAGATGCCCCAGACAGTGGTAACCCTGTACCGCAGCGATGAGGGCACTCCTGTCGAAGAGTGGCTACAGGATCTCGAACGTCAGGAACCAGTGGCCTACGAC
>JANNSB010000329.1:0-2721 GCA_031402175.1 Planctomycetaceae bacterium | reverse complement strand
TCTACTGACGAACATCTGCGATCCCTCGGCCGTCATGGCGAAAGAGTACCAGCCGAGCGTGATGGCTCTGTTCGACGGCCAGTTCGCTGATGAGGAATTCGTTATGATCGAGACCTGTCGAAATGCCGACGATCTCGCCGTTCTCGACGGTCCAGTGGCCGCGATGGTTCACGTCATCCGTCGGCTCGTTCTGCACGAACCAGCCGGTGAGGTCGGTGCCGTTGAAGAAGTTCGTCACGTTGTCGGGCGTGGCGAGCATGGCGTTCTGGCCGCTGCTGGAGACATAGGCGAAGAGCGAGCGGACTTCATGATTGGTGAGCGGCGTCAACAGGTCGTTGGGCATCATCGATTCGGTGCTCTGGATCGATTCATCGATGTCGTCGGTCGCGATCGAAAGCAACTGGTCTGCCGTCTGCACGATCGTGGTCGCCCCTTCCTCTCCCTTGAGGATGCCGGTGACGATCCGACCGTCGACCAGCGCCATCACGCTCGGCTGATACTCCTTCGCCATGACAGCCGAGGGGTCGCACACGTTCGTGAGCAGATAGTTGAGGTCGCGGCGGTTCGCCCCCGTGATGTCGGGGCCGACCTTGCCCCCCGTGGCATAGAGCGTGTGGCACTTCTGGCAAGTTCGCGAATAAATCGCCCGGCCCAGCATGATGTCGGCTGCGGCCAGGTCTTCGGACTCGATTAGCTCGCGATAATGCTCGATCAGCCGGGCGCGGTCTTCCGGCGTGTCGCGGACGACGCCCCACTCCTGCCCGATTCGCACGTTCAGCGCGTCATCGTTGAGATTGCGCAACTGGCGGATGACATCAGCCGACAGGTCGCGGCTGGCAATCTGATTGTCGCGAACGGCATCGAGCAGCAGATTCGCATAGCTCAAACGGCTGGCCAGTGTCGCGACGGCGTCGCGGCGTTCGGATTCGCTGAGGATGGAGTAGCTGTCGACGATGCCCGCGCCGATGACCGGATCATCGAGCACGGCCGCGGCTCGGAGCGCGTCGCCGCGCAGCGTCGTCCCTTGCAGCAGCGTGGTGATGATGGCGTCAAGCCCCTCGGTCTTCGCATCCAGCAGGAACGACAGGACCAGCCGGCGTTCTTCGAGCGCGCCTGATTCATCAACGACGATTTCGCGCAGCCGGTCGATGGCGGCCTCGTCTCCGAAGTGCGTGGCGATGCCGAGCGTGTAGAGATAGACGTCGAAGTGTTGCCCCGTCGTGCCGGGATTGAGGAACTGCTCCTGCAGCGCACCCCAGTCGGCTGGTGCATCGAGACCTTCGCGACCGCGCAGGACGCCATGGATCCCCTTGAGGAACGTGATGCGAATCGCATCATCGTCGGCATCGCTCAGGCCGCCGATGAGGAGGTCGAGCGACTGCTGCGGGTCGCCGCTGCCGAGCCTGCGGATCATGAAGTCGCGGAGCATCGGAATGCTCTCCCCCGCCAGCATGCCGAGCGCCAGCGCCCGCTGCGGATCGACGTCGGCCAGCGGCTCCATCGCATACCAGTACATCAGCGGCAGGTTCTGATCGGCTGCGTCCTCCGGATGCGAGACGAGGGCTTCGAGGATGTTCCAGCGGTGTTCGAGGGGAAGACGGGCGACCGTCGAAGCAAGGGCAAGCCGAACGACGGGCGATTCATCGGTCGCCGCAGCATCTGCAAGACGCTCGACTCCCGCCGCGCGATCGGTGTCGGACTCAGCGGCGACGGTCATCTCCCCCAATGCCTTGATCAAAACTGCTCGTGCTGAGACTGGCAGATCAGCCGAGCCTCCCTGAAAACTTTGGGCAAACGGTTCATCGACACCATCGTCGACGGCCATTGAGAATATCGATGTAAAGCATCGCACACTGGCGCGCTCCGCGTCCTCGGCATTCAAGGTCTCGCTTCCGTTGATGTAGTAAAAGAACGGCGTCTGCAAGCTCAGATTCCCATCGACCTCTCTCTCCTGACAAAGTCGTCGCGCGTGTCTAGCGAACCATTCATTCTCGGCATTAACTGAGAGGTCAAACAGTTCAGAATCACTCAGCTTCGTCAAATCCACCCGCACCGGTTGCGGCTCGCCGTAGCTGATCTTGTAGATCCGTCCGTTGCTGCGGTCATGGACTTCGACTTCATTCCGGTGACACTGGTTGCCGTCGTACCAGTCGATGACGTAGACCGAGCCGTCGGGGCCGTAGGTCATGTAGAGCATCTGCGACCAGCCGTCGCCGGTGAGCAGGAAGTCGGGATTGCGGTCGCCGGCGAAGCCCGAGCCTTCGGGAATGAGCTGATCGACGTTAATTCGGTTGCCGTGAATGTTGCTCATGAAGAGCTTGCCATGGAACTCCTCCGGCCAGCCGAAGTCGGGGGCTTCGGGAACCACCCAGCCTTCATCATTCGCATGGGCAGCGAGCACGTCCCACTCAGGAGCGGGCTGGCCTTGTCGTCCGCCGAGGTAAATCATCGCGCCCGCATGAGCGTGGCCGCCCCCCATTTCATCGCTGGCGAAGCGGTCATCCTGATTCCACTGATTGCCGACGTAGTGCCGGTGCCGGGCGATCGTCTGAATGTCGCCGTACGTGAACGGGTTGAAGTGCTCTCCCCCCTGCCGCAGATACCTGCCGCCGGGGATGATGTGGTACAGATGCGGAATGACGCATGCCGTCGCGAAGCAGTTGCCGTACTCATCAAAGTCGACGCCCCAGGGATTGCTTGTCCCCTCGGCATACAATTCGA
>JANNSB010000328.1:0-20390 GCA_031402175.1 Planctomycetaceae bacterium | reverse complement strand
CGGCTGTCCCCAGCCGCCGAGGCACAAAGGGAAAGACGCGCCCTCTGTTGTGACTCGACGACCAGATGATGTCCACACAAATTGCCCCGTGTCTGGGGACAGACACGGCTACAATAACTGACAGCCTCTCCGCGAAAGCAGCGTGGGACTGGCGGTTGGCGTTATTCATGGTTTGAAGCCGTTACTTAACAGCCGTCGCTACTTTCGCGGAGCGAAAGGCGACTCACAAGCAGGCCACGCATGGTTGCGGAAGTTCTCACACGTCCGACACTCGTCCTGAACAAGGGCTGGCAGCCCGTGGCCGTTCAGACGGTCGCCCGCGCCCTGGTGAAGGTCTGGAACGAGACCGCCCGCATCGTCGATCCCGCGAACTTCGAAATGTACTCGTGGGACGACTGGTCGGCCCTCAAGCCTGCCGACGATCAGCCCTGCATCATCACGGCCGGCCGGCAGCGACTGCGGGTGCCCGAGGTCGTTGTCTTGACGCATTTTGACAGCGTGCCCTGCCACACGGTTGCGTTCACGCGGCGCAACGTGTTCAAGCGGGACCGGTTCACCTGCCAGTATTGCGGCCACCAGCCGGGCTCGGATGAACTGACGATCGACCACGTCATTCCGCGTTCGCGGGGCGGTTCGCTGTCGTGGGAGAACTGCGTGCTGGCGTGCATCGACTGCAATTCGCGTAAGGCCGACCGCACGCCGGAGCAGGCGAAGATGCGCCTCCGCAAGACGCCCGCCCGCCCCACCTGGCGCCCCATCTACGCCGCCCACGGCGTACTGATCGACAGTTGGACGAAGTTCATCAGCGAGGCGTACTGGAACGTGGAGCTGGAGACGTAGGTTGGCGGGTAGTCGTTGGGAGAGGACTTGATGAGGAAAGAGAAACCCTCGAAGGGGCGATGACCTTCCTCCGAGGGTTGTTTTGTTTGAACGAACTGGACTCTCGTTTCTAACGTCAAGTCGTGGAACTTAGCGGATTATCCGGCGGCCGAATGGCGATGATTTTCACTGCTTCTTCCAGTACCTTTCAACAAGTTCGGTGATTCGGTCGCGATCGAGGAAGTAGACCGAACCGATCAGGCCTTTCGGCATTTTCTCAACGAGCTTCTCGCGAGCGTTCTCCGTGAACTTGCCGCTGATTGCAATTATGAAGGTCGAAATGAAGCGTGGATCCTTGGAGCCGAGTTCATAGTACGGCATCGAAAAGGCGTCCGCGATCTGCCCCAGTAATTCGTCGACGGCAGCATTTACGGCACCGCTCACATCTCCGGCCTTGGCCTGTAGTCCGTAGTGGCGATGATGTCCGAACGGCGTAGCCTCTGAGAAAGTAAAATCTTTCCCATACTCCTTCTTTCCGTGAGTGTACCTCACGAACAAGAAGCCCATTCTTCTCAGAAGCGGACACAGCAGCTCGCGACAAAACAAATCCTCGTCCTTTGCGTACTCGCCCTTCCAGGTGAGACCAGACAATGCGACTTCCGCCGCGTGCAAGAGCGCCTTTAGGTCGGATGCCGCGGCTTCAATACTCCCGACCAATGGATCGCCCAGTGCAACAACTCGTTCGAGAGTGATCCCTTTCCAGTCATCTTCCAATTCAATGTGCGTGATCGTCTATGTGTCGTGATGAGCAGCCTGGTCACGAATTGCAGCCAGGAATGTTGCAAGCCCAAACTGACCCTCCCAGTACTTGTTCGGCGTAAGACATTTGAACGACAAGGCAGATCCGTTCTGTCCGGCCGCAACCTCCAACTCGTGAAAGAAGTAGGTGCCGAAGCCGTCCGTGCTGTGGATCTGAAGAGTCAGGTCATCGGGCAGTGATTGCGAGGCCTCGTTCGCTAGGTCTACGAGTTCACATTCTGCAAGGATGTAGTCATCTCCGGCGTCAAGGATTTCCGCGTGCTTTCCGCCGATGAACACGGAAATGTCGTCGTCGTCTCGATGGACCTCAATCATAACTCTGTTTTGTGAACGGAACGCATTGAGAATACCCGGCCGCTCTTGCGTGTCAATTTCCATGACGGCTCGAGGATACGTTCATTCAGGCTGGGCGAGTTGACCACACTGCCGGCTGGAGTCAGGTTGCCGTGAGCGGGGCGCAGTGTCAATTGATCGTCATCGGCAACCTGCCCCCAGCACGCATGACGCACGCTTTCGCATTCGAACGCTGGGGCTCCCAGTCGGTCGACCCAAGCTACCCAGCCGACACCCGCGATCATCTCTCAAGCCCGGCGGGTCACAACCTCCCACGGCTGTCGCTGCCCCGAAATGTTCTTTCGGGGGCCACCCGCGGAGCATCGGCCTTTTCCCTGGCACTTCGTCGCGCGAGCAATTCGCTGCGCGGGACGCTCAGACGGTCTGCGTCAATGCTTGCCCGTTGGGAATCGGCTTCTTCGTCTCGGCGCTGCATATAGGCCCGTACTTCGCCGCGATGTCCGAGGTAGTAGGCGATTACGGCGTGCAGTTCGGCCAGCACCAGGGTGTCATACGCGCGGACCATGTCCTCGGGCGGCATGCCGTTCTCATATTGCTCGACGATCAAATCGAGGCTGACGCGACTGTTGCCAATGCGCACGACGCCCGAATCGTCCACCCGCAGCGGAGGGGAGACGGCCTCAAGGGAGAGCGTGTTTGCCAGAATTGTCATTGGTCACATTGCGTGAATTACTCACTTCTGGACCATTCTACAGCGCCCTGGACCATGGGTCGAGAGGCGAGTTCGAACATCGAGATTCAAGGGCGTTACGCATATCGATTTCGACCTTCGCTACTCATCACTCGATTGCCGTTTGATCTCGTCCATCGTGCGGCCATCGGGGCGCTTCCAATCCACCCAGCCGTTCGATGGTCGTCCCATGAGCACGCAGGCTGAGCCACTGGGGGACCGGAAAAGATGATCTCTCGCGAACACGAAGCGATCACCTTCAATCCGCGCGACACCTTGCTCGACGAGCAAGTCGCGCTGCCGACGATAGTTCTCCCCAATGGAGGCAACCGTTTCGGCACGTCCACTCGAGCCCGCCAGGACAACAACGCCCTCTGACTTGTACAGACATCTTCCATCGGCCCCAGACCGAGTGCAGTAGAAAACATCCTGCTCTTCGGTGCTTGAAACTCGAGCGAGCGGCTCGAAGACTGGAAATCCCAAGGTAGCGAGCAGCGTGTCGGCCGTCTCGTGGAACTCCAGACAATCGGCTTCCAGCGGCGGTGGTGTGTAAGGCTTGATGCCGCAGTTACCGTTGTCGCCGGAGTATCTGCCGGCGTCCCGGCATTTCGTCAGACAGTGCCATTCCAGAAACAGTGCGTGCGTTTGTGTCAGACTGTTTGTCTTTGAAACCACGACGAGTGCACGGTCCCAGAAATCCTTGTCGCGGTTGTGCTGTTTGAGACGGGCCTTCAGGTCGCCGGTCTGTCCGATATAGACTTGCTGCTCGCCGTCCTCCGCTTCTCCGAACAAGAAGTACACCGCAACTTGCGTGCTCTCGGTCATCGCGAAAAAATCGTTGAGCAAGCTCCGCGGTACTTCGATGACCTGCACAATCCGAGTCGTGATCTCCGCCACGCGGATTCCTTGCGGGTCACCACCGGGGAGGAATATCTGAATTGTCTTCGGCGGCGATCTCATGCGAGTTTTACAAGCGGCGGCAGGCTGGCAGAGTCAGGTTGCCATGAGTGGGTCGCAGTGTCAATTGATCGTCGGTACGCCTTACCATCCCGGATGCTTTTGAGCATCCGGGATGGTAGACCGGACCGCTATGAGCAACCCTCGGCGGCGAATAGCCTTCGAGGGTTGCTGGCTACGGCTTGCAGCACGGCTGATCACACTTCGGCACCCAGCCGGGCCAACTCTCGTTTGAGCGGCGACATGCAAAGGTCTAGAGTCTGATCATTGTACTCCCTCTGACTCCAGACCCCTCTTCATGCGTCGTCTCGCCATCCTCGGATCGACCGGCTCGGTGGGCGTCAGCAGCCTGGATGTGGCTGCGGCGCTCAAGGACCGGATTGAGGTGGTCGGCCTGACGGCTCATCGCAATCTGGAGCGCTTGCGCACGCAGTGCGAACAGTTTCATCCGCGAGTGGCCGTCGTGTCGGATGAGACGCTCGCAACGGATGGAACACTCAAAACAAATTGGCCCTCGCTGACTGAGCTGGCGTTTGGTTCCGATGCGATCGAGGATTTGGCCCGGGCCGACGATGTCGACATTGTGCTCGCCGCGATACTGGGGGCGGCGGGACTCAAGGGAACCTGGGCGGCAGTCGCGGCGGGCAAGACCGTGGCCATCGCCAATAAGGAAACGCTGGTGGTGGCCGGCCCATTGGTGATGGCCGAGTCGAAACGCACCGGAGCCACGCTGCTGCCGGTCGACAGCGAGCACAATGCCGTCTTTCAGGCCCTCGCGTGCGGCCGCAGAGAAGAGGTCAGCCGAGTGATTCTCACGGCCAGCGGCGGCCCGTTTCGCAACTGTTCGCAGGCAGAACTCAGCAACGTGACGGTCGAACAGGCCCTGGCTCATCCGACGTGGAACATGGGGAAGAAGATTACGATCGACTCGGCCACAATGATGAACAAGGCCCTGGAGGTGATCGAGGCCCGCTGGCTGTTTGACCTCGACGTCGACCAGATCGAAGTGGTGGTGCATCCGCAGTCAATCGTGCATTCGCTGGTGGAGTTTCGGGACGGATCGGTAATGGCTCAAATGTCCCCGCCCGACATGCGACTTCCGATTCAGTTTGCTTTGACGTATCCTGAACGCTGTCCGGGCATTAGTCCCCGCCTCAGTTTCGAGCCGGGATTGACGCTGGACTTTCACCCCCCGGACCTCGATCGTTTTCCAGCCTTGTCGCTGGGATTCGAAGCGGCCCGGAAGGGTGGGAGCGCGGGAGCCGTCCTGAATGCCGCGAATGAAGTCGCGGTGGAACGGTTCCTGGGGCAAGGTCTCGGTTTTTTGGAGATTCCGCGGTTGTGCAGAGACATCCTGGAATCTCACCCGTTTAATTCTCATCCTAACCTGGATGAACTGATCGCCCTGGATTGTTGGGCACGTACGGAGGCAAGACTTTGGAAGTCGTCGCAATCAGCTTAATTCCCACCATCGGCGTCATCATCAACATATTGACGGTCGCCATCGGGCTGGGTCTGGTCATTTTCTTTCACGAACTCGGTCACTTCGCCGTCGCCAAATGGTGCGGCGTGAACGTCGAGCGGTTCAGCATCGGGTTCGGCAAGATCCTGTGGAGCTTCAAACGGGGCGAGACCGAATACGCCCTGTCGATGATCCCCTTCGGCGGCTACGTGAAGATGCTCGGTCAGGATGACGCCGACCCGAGCAAGATGACCGACGAGGAAGTGACGAGCGACCCGCGTTCGTATCCGGCGAAGTCGGTACCGCAGCGCATGGCCATCATTTCGGCGGGCGTGATCATGAATCTGATCACGGGCATGCTGTTCTTCGCGATCGCTTTTCTGATGGGGGTGAAATTCCCCGACCGGGTGGTGCAGTCGACTCAGCCGGGAATGCCGGCGTGGGAATACGGCATTCGCGCGGGTGACACGATCACCAGCATCAATGGCAGTCCCGTCGAGGATTACAACGATGTGCGGATCAAGACGGCCCTCTCTCGAGGCGAGATGACCATCGTCGGCCTGAGGGCCGATGGCAAGACGCCGTTCGAAGTAAAACTGACACCCGATTCCAGCGGCATGCATCGACGTATCGGCGTGTCACAACCCGAGAGCCTGCAGGTTCGCTACTTCGAGAACATGCCGGACCTGCCGTTCGTTATTCCCGGCAGTGTGGTGGATGAATTGGCGGATGGCTTCCATCAGGGGGACACGATTACTGCTGTCGATGGCGAGGAAATGACGACCTCCGCCGAGTTCCACGAGTACATGGCGCGGCATCGCGACGACACGGTAGCGATCACAGCGGTCTCGCTGCCGAAGGAAGACGGATCGACCACGGAGCGATCTATTCCCGTTCCACCGCAACCCTTTCGCGATCTGGGCATCACTTTCGGCAATGGCAAGATCACGGCACTGCGGCGCGAGTGTCCTGCCGCGACTTCGGATGAAGAGGGAGACGTGATCCAGGTCGGAGACCGGATCGTGCAGGTCGACGATCGTCCCGTCGGCAGCGATCTCGATCCGCTGGAACTGCCCGACCACTTCGGAGAACGGGCGGGTGAGGAAGTGGTCGTCACCATTGCGCGCGAACAAGGGGGCGGCGAACCGCGAGAGTTCAAATTCACGCTGGTTCCCGAGGACTATGTCGGCTGGACCGAAACGCCTCTCTTCTCCGACTCGCCGTTGTCCATTCCCGCGATTGGCGTGGCGTTCGACGTGCTGCCCACGGTCTTGGCGGTGGATGAAGGGGGTCCGGCGGATCAGGCGGGAATCAAGCCGCGAGAGACGATCGTTTCCATTCAGTTTGAATTGCCCGAAGGCCTGGATGTCGCGGATGAATTCGAAGGCACCGAGGATCTGGAAATTGGTGAGCGAGGCATGGCGCGGGCTTTCTGGGCGATACAGCAGTACCCGGCCTGGAACATCACGCTCGAGGTGAAGAGCGCCAACAGCGACGATGTGCGTGAAGTGTCGATCAATCCCAGTCTCGCCACAAACTGGAACGTGCCCGACGCCCGTGGTGTCTCCTTTACGCCGCTGCTGCTCGAACGTAAGGCCGATGACTTTGCGGGAGCCATCGGCATGGGTCTCGATTACACCGGCGATTCGGTCATTCAGATCTATCTCACGCTGCGCAGCCTGTTCACCGGTGACCTGTCGATCAAGGGGCTGAGCGGACCCATCGGCATCGCCAACATCGCCTGGCAGTTCGCCAAGCAGGGCTTCTCCGACTTTCTGCTGTTCCTCGGATTGATCAGCGTGAATCTGGCGGTAATCAACTTTCTCCCGATACCGGTCCTGGATGGGGGGCATATGGTATTTCTCATCTGGGAAGGGGTCACCCGGCGCAAGCCGAGCGAAGCGGTGTTCCGCTGGGCCACCAACCTGGGACTTTTGTTCGTGATGGGCTTGTTGATCACTGTGATTTACATCGATCTGTTCGTATCGAAGATGTGACGCTTCGTTCTGAAGCCAACCGGTAGGGCCGTTGGAAGGAGAGTTGTGGATCATCCTCCTCAGTGGTTGCCGTTACACGGCCCCGCGAACTGGTATCAGGGATGGTATCCCCCGTCGTGGAAGTTCAGCGAAGAAGGTCCGCTTGTCGTGTTGCATCCGCCGAACTCGGATGATGCCTTGACGCTCAGCGTCATCTGGATCGAAAACGAAGAGACTGACCTGCGCGAGCAACTCGTAGAGGCCGCCAAACAGTTCCCCAGAATCCGCAACGTCGAAGAGACGCAGGAAGACGTCAAGTTGCCTCGCTCGCGGGCCACACTGATCGGCGAGGCATCGCTTGATCAGCCGGCCTCATGGTGGAAACGAGTCTTTCAGCCGGGCAACTGGCATCGCTGGCGGTTGTGGGGGTTTCAGGAAGGCAAGCTGGTCGTCGTCGCCGCCTGGGTGCGGGGGCTGAATCCCGATCCCGAAGCCGAGTCGATCGCGCGGATGATTCTGCAACGGCTCGAACTCTCCGATGCTCCCGCCGCGCTCCCTGACGACTTCATGCGTCAGGCGGTCGAACTGGCGAAAAGGAAATTCCCGCTGCTCAAGTGCGAACCGGGTACCGATTTTCAGATCATCGTGGGCGAGTCGGCCATCAACCTCGTCAACTTCTATAGGTCGTATTTGCACAACCCGGGAAGGTTCGAGGAGATTCTGCTCCCCGCTCTCACCACGCTGGTGCAAGTGCAGGAATGGGGGAGCGAACAGACCGAGCCTCCGTTCGAGGCCGTCAAGCACCGCATCATGCCGATGCTGTATCCCGAGAGTCTGTGGAAGTCGACGCTGTCGGGGTTCGTCGGCCGGCCCTGGATCGCGGGACTGTCGATCATGTACGTCGTCGACGAGGCGCGGGCCTACTGGTACGTCCGCAAAGAGTTGATGGAGCGGTGGGAGCTCTCGGAAGAGGAATTGCATCACTTCGCGATCGAAAACATGCATCGCTACTTCGACGAACACCCCATGCCGCTGGCCGTCGGGGCGGCCGAGGAAGGTGACAACTCGATGGTGATGCCCCAGAAGCCCGACTCGTACAACGCCTGCCGTCTCTTGAGCGACGACTTCACTTCGAGGCTGCGCCAACTCCTGCAGGGAAACGTGGCCGTCGGTGTGCCGGGACGCGACTTTTTCGTCGCCGTCAGCCTGCGGACGCCCGATCTCGTGGAGAACATTCGCCGCCGCGTGGCCGCCGACTTCCGCAACATGGACCATCCGCTGACCGACCGCATACTGCACCTGAGCGCCGACGGCGTGAGCGAGTTCGCGATTGTTGAATGAGGCCGGGGCAGGAATCAGGAGTCAAAGGCAGTCAGCAGGGTGGCATGTTTTGCGTGCCATGCCTGCATCGCGAAGCAGGGCAGGCATGGCGAGCGCTTCGGGGACAGTGCAACTGAACGCTCAGGGTCCGGCTTCCTGTTGCTGCTCAACCCAACCGACAAGCGGCTGGGCCACCCCGCGCCGCCTGACCTACACTTACTAGAATTCTGGATCATCCAAAGTAGACATCGCATTGTGGCATTTGCGACTTAAAGTAATCCATTATTTCTTCAAGATCTCGCTCATCGTCATACCTGATCTTGAAGTCCCGCAAGCTGGGATGTCCGATCAGCAATTCGATCCCCTCACGTGAGATCCCCATTGGGTTCCAGAGTTCGATTACTTCCAGGTTCGGCAGCTTGGCAAAGATCTCCAGCGAAACATCTGTGATGAGACACCGTCCGCCGGGTGGGTACTTATACACAGCGTGGACGCATCGACTTCATCCCAACCGGCAATCGCTGCAACGTGTTCATCGGTCGCATCAATGCTCAAATGCACACCGGGCGAATCTTCGAGCCCGAGCGAATAGAAAACCTCTTTTGGATAAATGCGAACAATGCAATCTGCTCGTTCGGCCAGAAACGATTCGATTCCCGCATCGGTTACGGAAGCGCTCCCCAAGATCAGGACCGAGAGCTCTTCGAGCCGTGCCACGTTCTGCAATCCCTCGTCGGTTACTGGACTGTGTGGGATCTGCAAAACTTGAATACTCGGAAACTTTTGAACCACAATGGCGAGCAGCTCGTCGGTCAGATCCTCTCGTGTGTATTCGAGCCACTCGACTGATTCACCATCGACATATCCCTCGAGTGATTGGGCGTTGAGCTCAACTGGAAACCAACGGGACACGTTGTCCACTCTTCCAATGAATCTCTCGGGAAACTCGATCGTCAATTCGGCATTGTCGTCGGTGTCATCTACCTGAGGTAAACTATCACGCTTCGTATCGGCGGCATCATCTATCTCGGCTTGCTGCATACAGCCGCAAAAGACAATTGTCAGCAGCGCGAACACAATGCAGCTTTGAGTGCGAACGGAACTCACTGTGCAATACGATTCCGAGTGCCGACAATTCACGTCAACAGACGTCATAGTCAATGCCCTCCTGGTAATTGAGGCCCTTTCGATGATCGTTTGACACGATTACAGAAAAGTCTCTAGGCGACCACGGAGCCGGCCCTGATACTGCAGTGACGCCCTTGTCGGTCTTCGTCAATTGATCGAATGTTCGTTGATACGCATGTCGCACGCATGGACTAAGTACAGAATCTCGCTTATCCCGCCCGTGCTCATCGAATGATCGCACACATACGAGGCAGGACACAAAGTCCGCTTCATATACGCCAATACCGCGAGGTTGCATAAACCCTTCGCCGATTGATGGACGATCGAAGAGCGCGGCGCGAGGGTTATCGCCGGGTTGAGGAGTCAGAAGAGATGGATACCCGTCGGGAGTCGAAATGCTAGGCCAAATCATGCGAGGCTCGTTCGTCAAAACAGTACGGTACCAAGGCTCTCCTTCCCATACCCAATCTGGTTCCAATGCTTTGGCGTCGATCTGACACTGTGTTTCTGTTGTTCCTGCCTTTTGACCGTGTGTATAGATCGTAGTTCCGCACACAGTTTGTATGAACAGGTAGTCGTCGCAACAACATTGATTCATGTACTCAGGATTCATGAAGAAAACAACGGAGAAGCCAATTCCACTGGATGCAGCGGGCGTCCTCGATGGAACAAACGGCTTTTCGAGATTCGCGTGATAGAATGTCGTAGTCCACAATTCTCCAAGGTCAACTCCGGAAACACCAGCTGACTTATTACAACATGTGATTGAAGAAAAAGCGTACCCAATAAATACAAGCCCTGAGGGATCTGACATCACGAGTGGCCGATTTGCTGCGTATCTGAAATCGCCGTGCGAAAGCGGATCCTGACTGATTCATCTCCCAATTGTCGGCCTTAAAATTCGTTTCCGGATGTAGTAGTCGCCCGTACTCGGCACGAACAAGTATCCCAGTTCTCCCACCCACCGAAACGGCACCACCATCGAGGGTGCCGAGCCGACAAGGTTTCCCCAAGCGTCGTAGAGCAGTGTTTCGGAAATGTTCTGCGAGGCGTCGATCAGGAGTCGGGTCGAACCGAGAGCGTCGAACACGTAGAAGTGCGTGGCGCCTGACTTGCGCTGCGAAATCAGCCGTCCGTCCGTCGTCGGCTCGTTTGTGTAGGTCGCGACCGTGACGCCCGACGCATCGGTCTCCAACAGGTAGGCTTGGCCGTCCCACACGAACTTCGTGGTTGCGGAAACGGTTTCGTGCTGTATCCGCTTGCCGTCTGGGTCGTAGGCCATCGTCTCGCGCGTGCCGGAGGGATGCCGCACGCCGACGAGCCGGTTTTCATAGTCCCAGACATTCGTCGTGCGAGCGCCGCTGGGTGCGATCATCACTTCCTGATTGCCGTTTCCATCATAGATGTAGGTCGTCCGTCCGCCCGCATCCTGCGTCCAGGTCAGTTGGTTGGCGTCGTCGTACGTTGCCGTTGTGCGAGCCCCGCTCAGATTCTTAAGAGTGCGATTGCCCCGGTTGTCGTAGGTGAATGTATTCCGGTAGGGATTCGAGCCGGTGCGGTGCTCGCCGGTCAGTTGATCCAAGACATCGTACAGGTACGTCACTCGCGAGCCATCGAGTTCGGCCACTCGTGTGCGATTGCCGACCTCGTCGTAGGCGTAGTCGAACCTGGCCTGCACCGAGGCGTCGGACTTCAAGTGCGCGACCGTCGTCATGCGATCGGCGGCATCGTAGCTAAATGACGTGCGGCTGCCGTTGGCGAGTTTCTTGACGGTGCGACGTCCCGCAGCATCGTAAGCGAATGTCGTTCGCTCGCCTTGCGGGTTGATGGCTGCAGTCAATTGCTTGACGTTGTCGTACAGATACGTGTGCCGACCGCCATCGGGATCGATCATCAGCGACTTCTGACCAGTGGGCGTGTAGCGGTACTGAATGCGCTTCTTAATACCCATAGCAGTCTCCCAAAAGAGTGGGTAAGAGCAACCCGCACAAAGATGTGAGGGATCGATCCTACCCCGGCCACACTGCCGGGCAAGCGGATTCTGACGGTTTTAACAATCTTGCGGATTACCGAAGCGTCCGAGAATGGATCGCAAATGCGATCAAACTCCGTAGAATCCGGATAGTAGGGGATCACGCGGTGATCAATTCTCGCTGCAACTGGTCTTCGCATCCGGGTTTTCGTTTTCCTCTCCCTTCCCCGAGGCATTCAAAAGACGCTGACCCCTGCCATGTCTTCCCCCTTCGATGATCCTGTGCCGCGGGGAATCGGCGTCGTGCAGGCGACGCTGAGGATCACGACGGCCGTCGTCTGCTGGGGCTGGGCCGCTCGCTATCTGCATCTCAAGACCGCCTCGCCCGTCGCCGCGCTGCTCGAAGTGTGGCTCGGTCTCGAGGCTCCGCAGATCGCAAAGATCGAAAGCATCACTGCGTACGCCCTCGTGGCAGTCGGCGCACTTGCGCTCATTCGGCCCTGCTGGTTCATCTTGTTCCCGGCTTATGGGTGGCTCACACTCGCCGCGATCGGCACCGGGTTTCAAAGTCCCGCGTATAAGCCGCTCGCTGGACTGGAACATTTGGCCGGCTCGGTGGCTCCGCTGGCACTCATTCTGATGGACTTCTGGCCGCCGAAACTCAAGTTTTCGCTGGGACTCTACTCGACGGGACTGTGGCTGCTGCGGATCGGTGCGAGCCTGGCCTTTATCGCGCAGGGCATTCATGCCGTCATCCAGAGCCATTTCGGCGGCGCATGGGTCGAGGTGATGCAGCAGGCTCTGGAGAATCTTACGCGCCGGGAGTTTTCCGATCGCGATGTGAGATTCGCCCTCTCGGTGCTGGGAGTCTGCGATGTCGCGGTCGGTTTCGCGCTCTGGATCAGGCGTTCGCGCATCGCCGCGCTCAGCGCCACGTTCTGGGGCATCGTGGCCGCCGGCTGTTTCACCGTGGCCTCGGGTGAGACGAACTACGCCGAGACCATGACTCGCGCCGCTCTGATCGGCGCACCGGCCACTCTGCTGCTTCACTGGTGGCTCGCCACTCACGAAGAACCTGCCACGATCGTGGCCAAGAGCGAGTTTCGATAGTCGCCTTTCGCTCCCGCGAAAGTCGCGTAGCCGCGTCTGTCCCCAGACGCGGGGACCAGAGCGAAGCGGGTTGAGTTATGCCGAATTGCTGCAACCAGCCGACGCGACCTCGCCTTGCCTCGGCGTCTGGGGACAGACGCCGCTACCTCCGCAGTTCGAAGATCTGGAACCTTCCATCATCCTGAAACTGCGTGAGCGAGCCCGTTTCGTCTCGCACGCTCACTTGAAAGCCGGCAGCAACTGCGAGATCGTGGAACGGCCGGGCCTGCGTTCGTCCCGGGTCGGCCAGCCAGCAGACGCCGTCGTCAGTGAGCAGTTCGTGCAGGAGCCGCAACAGTACGGGATGCGAATGGGCGTCGTAGGTCACTTCGCAGCCGATCACCACCGGCACGCGGCATGGCGCGGGCTGACGCCAGTCGAACAATCGCGACTTTGCATTCATCAGGCCGTTGTCGCGGGCGTTGCGCAAACACAATTCGAGGGCCTGTGGATCGTAATCGGTGAACGTCACGTTCCAATGGCGCAGGCACGCCACGAGGCCGACAAGTCCCGTCCCAGCGCCGAGTTCCCAGACTTCGGTTCCCGGCGGCCAGTCGGCGGCGAAGAGAGCCGATGCGAACCGATACGACGCCGGCCAGATCGTCGCCCAGTAGGGCATGTAGTCATCGAGCGCGTTGGCCGCGAGCACACGCTCGTCTTCGAGAAAGTCGTCGGGACTGCGGGGATGATGAAACACAAGCTCCCGCTCGCCCACGATCAATGTCGACCGCTGCCACCCCCCGGGAATGCTCGGCAGAGCGCCGTCCGCCACATGATCGGCTACCGGCAACAATGAGACGGAAGGGAGGGACAGCGATCGCAAGGGAGTCGAGGAAGAGAGTTGGCAGTCGCAACGAGGTCATTTGTCCTTTGTCATTCGTCCTTTGGGACGGCGGATGGCAATGGAAGCGAAGTCTATTCCGATTCCCCTGGTCACGCCTACTGACTCGTCGCAATTCGCTACTGGCTCGTTCTTCGCCCTCTGCTCCACGCGTGCCGACGACGGATGCCGGCTGATGGCCAGAGTGCGCTGGACTCGTGTCGGTCATCGTCGCAAAGACAAGCGCTGTCGCGCGCAAAAAAAAACAGGACGCCGACGGGGGTCGGCGTCCTGGGACAAGCCAAGTGGCAAGGCGTAGCGAGAGAGACGGGAATCGTGAGAGAGACTCGATCGTGAATCAGTTCACGTCGTTCTGGCCGGCACAGAAGTCGGGGCAGTCGTTGAACGAGCTGCCGGTGGTGCAGCCCTTGTGTCCGCTGCCGCCGCTGGTGTGATAGCTCTGCTTGATCGAGCTGAAGGCCGAGCCGACGTCTTCGAGTTCGTTGTTGATGTTGAGTGAGACTTCTGCGAGGCCGACGACCATGCCGAGCACGACGATCGTCGAGACGAGCACGAGTTCGGCGGAAACAATAAAGCCATTTTCGTCGTTGAGCAGTGCGTTCAGGCAAGACATCGCGGTGACCTTTCGAGTGTTGTGGGGTGGCTGACTTCGTGCAGGTGAGTAATGCACGGCTGGTGCCAAACCGACGGGCGCGATGTTTCAGAATCTTGACACACGTTCCGTCGCGAACGTGCAAGAATTGATTGCTTAACGACTTGCGTCACGTCAAGAATTCTTCACGCTGTTCAAGTCTCGCAACGATTTCGATCGGGGCCGATGATGCACGGCGGCCACATGGCAACACACGGTTTCGGCGATTCCAGCGAGAGGCCAAGCGGCACAACGACTTAGGCACGATGCGACGATCGGAAACGGTGTGGCGGAATCGCAACATCGATAGACTGCATTTTCGATTGCCGATCGAATCCGCCCATGATGTGCACCATGATTGAAGCTCGATCCCTGCAGCCACGCTCCACGATCGCTGGACTGCTCATCTTGCTGATCAACTCGTCCGCCCTCGCTCAGCCGGGTTGGCACGCCGAAGTCGGATATACGCGGCTCGTCGACGAGTTCGGCGTCGTGGCGGATGGGAGCGGCGCGGCCGTGGCGCTGGTCGAGGGTTCGGGTGGTGGCGGCTTCATGCCGGACCTCGAAAACGGAGAATTCGCCGACAAGAACATCACTCAGGAGAGTCCCGGCGAGGCGACGCCTTCGGGGCACGCGACGGGCATGGGGGCGACGTTTTTCGGAAAGACGAGCAGCGTGTCGCCGGGCGTGACGGAAGTTTCGTGCTTCAGCGCCAACGACTGGATGGGCATCTGGCTGGGTGCCGGAACACGTTTCGCGCCGCGATCGCTGGAATACGGAGTCTCCAATCATAGTTACATCGGCGACGGCCTGCCGCAGGAAGTCGCAGTGAACATTCTGCAGCGGCTCGACTTCGCCGTCGATCAGTACGGCATGACGACCGTCGTGGGAATCAACAACGGGAGCGGTAACTCGCAGCCACAGTTGCTGTCGCACGCATACAACATCATTTCGGTGGGCAAGACCGACGGGAATCATTCGCGGGGCGAAACGACGACATATGGCAGGGGGCGACCGAAGCCCGAAATCGTCGCGCCGGCCGGCACCACCAGCGAGGCCACGGCCATGGTCAGTTCGGCGGCCGCCCTGATCTATGATGCGGCTGACGACACGAATGCGACTCAGCCGGAAGTCATCAAGGCCATTCTGCTGGCCGGTGCGACAAAGTCGGAGTTCGCCGAATGGTCGCGGACGATCTTGAAGCCTCTGGACGAGGCATTCGGCGCGGGGGAATTGAATGTCTATCACAGTTATCGGATCGTGGCGGGAGGCGAAGCGGTCGGTTCCTCCAACCAACCGACAAGCGCGTCTCCGCATGAGGGGTGGCATTACAACGCGGCGGCCGAAGCGGATACGCCGACGTATTACTCCCTCGACCTGCCGAACGGCGCGACCGAGTTATCGGTCATGTTGTGCTGGAACATCGACGTGATCGACAACGATCGGAACGAGGTCTTCGATCCGTCAACCGTGCTGGCCGACATGGATCTGCGGCTCTTCGACTCGACGAACGGCTTCACGAAGGTCATGGTCGATTCGAGTATCGACACTGCGGGAAACATCGAGCATGTCTATCAGGAAAGCCTGAATCCGGGTTGCTACACGCTCGAAGTGAGCTCGAACATCGCGCACGACTACGGCATCGCGTGGCGGGTCGCGGCGAATCCGGTGGCGGCGTCGGATGCGGCAACTCCTTGAGTGCCCATTGCAGGACCGGGAGGGCGAGGCTCCTGCCGAGCCGGCACGATGATTGTTCATAGCTACAAACGCGGTTCAGCGGGAGCGTCGCCCTCCCTTCCGCGGACTCACCCTCTATCTCCCAGAAATTGTCTCAACAACCGCCGGACATCCTCAACTGAGTCCGAGCCGGCCGCCGTGCGCAGACACTCCACCTGTCGAGATGTGAAGGGCAACGGCGTCGACACATCGGGTGGGCGCGGCACCAGCCGGTGCACGATGGCCTGCTGTAGTTCGTCCATGCCAGTTTTCTCCATGGCCGAAACACGTAGCACTTCCGGATGCGACATCACGAACTCGCTCGTGCCGTCATGCGGCGGCAGGTCGGCCTTAGACATCAAGACCAGGGCATCGGGATGCTCCGCCAGTAGGTTGCGGTCGTCATCCGTGATCGGCTGCGTGCCGTCAATGACGATGATGAGTAGATCAGCCGACTTGATCTGTTCGCGGGCCTTGGCGATGCCGAGCTGTTCGAGTTCCTCTGCCCCCTCGCGCAGGCCGGCGGTGTCGGAAAACTGAATCGGCCAGCCATCGAGGGCCGTCTCAGCCTGCACGACATCCCGCGTGGTGCCGGGCTGGTCGTAAACGATTGCCCGGCGATAGCCGACGAGCGCATTGATGAGGCTCGATTTGCCAACATTGGGTCGGCCGCAGAGGACGACAGACCAGGGGGTTGTGAGGTGCAGTCCGAACTCGCTCCAGCGGAGCAAGTCGTTCAACGCATTTCGCAGAGCATCGCCTTCCAGAGCGAACAACTCCAGCAGTCGATTGGCCAGCGCTCCCTGTTGCTGAGCCAGCAAGTGCGTCGCGGTGCGGAGAGTCGTGGCCTGCGTGAGTGCCTGAAAGCACTCGGCCTCCAGCGTAGTCTTGTTCTGCTCAATGTGCTCAACCCATGTCGTAATCTCGCAGCCTCGCGATCGAAGATCGCCAAGTATACGTTCGACCGCCACCCGACCGCCGTGACAGTGAATCTCGGTGACAGCTTCTGCGACGCGGCAGACGACCACTTCTTCCTGATGCTCTTCGCCCCAGCGACCGAAGACGACATCCTGCAGCGGCAGGTCTGCACACCGCCCGCCCCGCGCGGAACGAAACGCCGGCGGATGGTTCGTGACATCGTCCAGCAATGACAAGTCGCCGTGAAAGCAGATCGTCGCGACTCCCCCGCGGCCTTGCGGAGTCATCACGTAGGCGATGGATTTGACGGCGACTGTCAACGTCGATCACATGTTGGCCGAGCCGCGAAGCGGCGACAGCAAATAGCCGCGGGCGCCAGCCCGCGGATCCCGGCCATGTTATCCAAAGCCGCGTAGCGGCGGCAGCAATCGCAGCCGCGCGTTGTGCGGTTACATCCGCCCTTTGGAGGTGATGTGGGGCAAAGGAGTCCAGCCTTTAGGCTGCCGGACAGGCTAAAGCCTGAACTCCACCCAGATTCTTCGCTCATCACCACCAGTTGGCCAACGATCCATGACCTGACGGTCACGGCTACATGCTGGCGCGGCTTCGCCGCTAAGTTCTCATCAGTCGTCAACCGTCACGAGAACGCCGCTCGAAACGCAACTCCCCGTCGCCGGAATACCACGGAGGCCATTCCCTACAGAGCGTGTTCACGCGAAACAATCGCACTCATCACAGCCGCAGATGATCCAGCGCTGCTTCGATGCTCATGATGTAGCCGATGTAGAACGGGCCGAACTGCGCGTACCGGGCAGAGGCTTCGTCGAAGCGCATCGTGTAGACGATCTCCTTGATGTACTCCGGCGTGCGGCCCCAGAGGGTGACGCCCCATTCCCAGTCGTCGAACCCGGTCGACGCCGTGATGAGCTGCGACACCTTGCCGGCGAACTTGATCCCCGATGTCGCATGTTCGGCCATCAGGGCCGAACGCTGACTGAACGGCAACTGAAACCAGTTCGCCTGCGGATCGCGAATCTTGTTCATCGGATAAAAGCACGTCACCGGCCAGCCGGGAATGTCGGGGTACAGCCGTTGCTTGTTCATCATCGGCAAGCGCTCTTCGTAGCGCTGCAACTTGATGGCGAAACTCGGGTCGTCCGGCGAGGCCCCTTCCAGCTTGAGCCGATCGGCATACTGTGCGGCCGTCGGGACGTACTCGCTGATTTCGGAGATGGAGACGAATGAATAAGTGGGGTTCAGAGCCACTCCCAGCTTGCTTGCTCGCACCCCCTGATGGACGGCATCGATCACGAGCGGATCTGGATCCATCAGCATCAGCCCCAGATCGGCCCGATGCCCAGAGCAGACGGAGACCTGCAACCGCTGCGGCGCGCCTTCGCGGGCAGGGTTCAGCAGTTCGATCAACTGCCCGCGCCCCTCGGCTCGAACCGCCTCCGAGATCCCCGCCAGCGCTGCGGGATCGACCTGGTAATAGACGTGCAGACAATGCCACCCCTCGGTGAGGCGCGTGGAGGGCTCTGGGAGGGGGGAAGTGGAGTGCGGGTGCATGGGGAAAACGTGTCAATTCCAGTTAATGATGGGATACTGGTTTCTAGCAGGTTGGCAGATGGGAAGCACGTCAACTGATGCGAAGTGGGTGAATTGGAGGTGAGTTTCAGATTCTCGTGAATACAGTTCCACAGCCTGGAGGGCTGTCAGCCAGTAGCCGGTGGTTGAGCGCAGCGACACCGCCGGTTGAGTAGACCGCAATCCCACCACCCTGCAGGAGTGGCAGTCGATTGAGCGTCGGTTCAGACGAGCGAAATGGAGAATCTCACGCCGTCGCCAAAGCTGGCATCCCTGCCGGGATGCGGTCCGTATTGGCGCATCCACCGGCGGTGTCGCTGCGCTCAACCGCCGGCTACCATCTGCGAACCCGGCTGGGTTCGTTCATATCCGAAACATTACATCATGACCGACAGAAACGTATTCACTGAAATCCGACGTGTCCGCCATGCGATCTCGGCGGAAATCGGCCACGATCCCCGGCGGATTTCCGGCTACTACGCCAAATTGCAGGCCGAATTGAAGGATCGAGTGATCAACCGCAGCGGGGAAAGAACGCCCGACGAAACGGTTGATCCTCAGCACGATGGCCAGTGAAACTCGGTCATCGTCGATCCTGTGGGGATGAGCGACTTCCCTTCTGGCCATGAGCCATTCGCCATCAGCCAAGCCAAACCCCAATTCACTGGATTCGCCCGCCGATTGCAACTATACTCCCCCGCTTTCCCGAAATGGAACCAATGGAGCGGCGGCGGAAATGCCCAAGCATAAGACACATAAGGGGATGCGCAAACGCTTCAAGGTGACGGCCTCGGGCAAGGTTAAGCACAAGTCGGCGTTTCGCGGTCACATCCTGGGTAAGAAGAGCGGCAATCGCAAGCGGCACCTGCGTCAGGACGGAGTCCTCGAAGGTCAGGCGGCAGCCAAAATTGCAGACGCCCTCAGGCCGGGTATGTAGGCCGGCACCCTACGAAGTATCAGATCAAGCTCATCGCACAGGCAGGAATGTCTGTGCCACCTGTTGCGTGGATGAATTCACATGAGAGTCAAGTACAGCAAATCCCGGCGCAAGAGTCATAAGCGGCTGTTCCGCGAACTGAAGGGTGCGTACGGCCGGCGGAAGAACCTCGTCAAGCCAGGCTTCGAGACGCTGATCCGTGCCCGCGCCTATGCGACGCGCGATCGTCAGACCCGTAAGCGTGATTTTCGCCGATTGTGGATCACCCGTATCAGCGGTGCGTGTCTGCAGAGGGAAATTCGATACTCTGAATTCATTCACGGATTGATCCTGGCTGGCGTCGGGCTCAACCGCAAGTCGCTCAGCGAAATCGCGATCCATGAATCGGGCATCTTCGACGAAGTGGTTGCGGTCGCCCGGAAGGCGCTGGCCAGTTAGTCGCCTTTCGCTCGTAGCCGCGTCTGTCCCAGACGCGGAGGCAACACCGGTTGGCGTCACTTGATCGCCACGGTCACAACTAGGTTTGATGTCTTCTCCTTCGGTCCCGGCGTCTGAGGACAGACGCCGCTACGACAAGGCGACTATGGACGCCCTGGCATCAATGGCCGAGTACGAGAACGCCGCCCTGGCGGCGATCGGCTCTGCCGCCAGCGCCGCCGACCTCGAAGCGGTCCGCATCGAGTTTCTGGGCAAGAAGAAGGGTCGGCTCAAGGATCTGCAGTCGGTGCTGGGACAGGTCTCGCCCGAAGAACGCCCAGTCATCGGCAAGAAGTTCAACGATGTGAAGGACCGCGTCAGCGCGCTGCTCGAGGCACGCCAGACCGAACTCTCGACAGGTACCGCCCGCAAGGTTGATCACTTCGACATCACGCTCCCCGGCGTACCGTTGCGGCTCGGGCATCGTCACCCGATCTCACAGACGATCGATGAGTTCCGCGAGATCATGGCCCGACTCGGCTTCGCGCTGGCGGATGGACCGGAGATCGAAGACGAGCATCACAACTTCGAGGCCCTCAATATTCCGGCCGAGCATCCGGCTCGCGATCCGCTCGACAACTTCTACATCAACGTCGCCCAGGCGACGCTGAAGGAACCGCTCCTGTTGCGGAGCCAGACGTCGACCGTGCAAATTCG
>JANNSB010000327.1:0-3039 GCA_031402175.1 Planctomycetaceae bacterium | reverse complement strand
GCCGACGTGTCGCGCGCGGTCGGCGCCCGGTGCGATCTCGCGGCGGAACCCACTCCAGGCCCAGGTGTTCGAACACCCGCAACTGGTTGTCTGTGGTGTCGTTGTAGTTGCATTCTCCGTTAAGTTGCGGAGTCGACAATCCCAGCAAGTAATTCGCCGCCCGGCTGTGACAGACCATACACTCCGTCCTGCTGGGGTATCGCCAGGGACGAGCTTCAATTCCTTCCGCTGTGTGCACATCGAACGTCGTATCAACTCCTTCGCCGGCTACCAGCGCCGCATCGGTCTGCTCATCGTTCCAGCGATAGGAGTAGCCGACCCATTCGTTCTGATTGCGATGCAGAAAACGTGTTTCGATCCAGCGGCGTGAGGCCGGGTCGTTTTCCACCATTTCCATCGCGAACGACTTCACGAGGACGGTGCCATTGGAAAACGACCACGAGTTGCGCGGATGAAACGTGATCAAGGGTTTCGGACTGCCATTCTCATCGAACTGCGGCAACGCCAGGAAGCGCTCCTTGTACGTGCCATCAGACCAAAGTGGCGAATTGACCGAATACGTAATCGCACCCTCGGCCGGTATATGTTCAGTCACCGAAGTGAACATGCCGCTGGCGGAGAGCGTCGTGGGAAACTCCGGGCCATCATGTTCGACGATGTTGGGTTCCAGGGTGTAGATCGCTCCCTTGCCGTCTCCCTGATGATCGGAAATCAGCAGTTCGCCATCGGGATCGAGATTGATCGCCGTGATCGCGAACGGCGTGTCGGCCAGTTCGCGATGCCAGACGACGCTGCCGGCGTCATCCAGCAGGCCGCCCCAGATCTTGCCCGTCGAGTAGTCGGAATAGATGTAGGCCCCTCTCAGATCAGGCAGACGACTGCCGTGATAGACGATGCCGCCGGTGAGCGACCTCGCTTCGGAATGCGGGTGCTCGAACGTCGGCAGCACATGCGGATGCGGCCCCAGTTGCCGCGACAGATAGAACGGCTGGCTCCCTTCGTACACGCTCCAGCCGTAATTGTCTCCTTTATTGACGACGTAGACCTGCTCGAACAGATCCTGTCCGTTTTGTGCGAGCCAGATGCGGCCGTTGGCGGGATCGGTCGTCATGCGCCAGGGGTTGCGGAGTCCGTAGGCCCACGCTTCCGGAACGATGCCGGGCTCATTCACCCACGGATTATCCGTCGGCACCGAGTAATTGCGGCCTGCATCGGGGTGATCGACATCGATCCGCAAGACCTTGGCGAGCAAATGATCGAGCGTCTGGCCCACGACATTCGTGTCGGAGTCCGATGTACCATCCCCGGTGGTGACATACATCATGCCATCATGTCCGAACGTGATCGCGGTACCGTCATGGCCATCTGAAACCCAATCGATGATGACGACCGCAGACTCGGGATCGAGAGCGTAGGGCGCTTCCCGCGAGATCGTGTAGCGCGTGATGCGGCACCGCTTCGGCCCTCCCTCGGCGTCGAGGCCCTTGCTGCCGACGTACATGTAACCGTTCTCGGCGAAGTTCGGATGGAACTCGAGACCGTAGGCGACGTCGGGCGTTTCGAGCAGTGATTCGATCTCACCGGTCTCGGGAAAGCCGGCTGTGCGACCGATGCGAGAATGGGACTGGGGGCGTATTTCGTCAATGAAAATCAGTCGTCGCGACCCTGGTTCGGTCGTGATGAAGACCGGCCACGTGGGACTGAACTCCTCCGCCACTCGCACCGCGCGATAGGGCAACGGCGGATCGGGTGAACCAAAGACGCGCGATGTCGTGACCGGCGTGAATTCACTGATGCCGAACGGAGCAGCATCCGGTGAATTGGCAGGTCCGATGAACTTGAGTGGGGCATAGTCGTCGATCGAATGGAAGTCGGCGACATCCTTCAATCGCAGCGGAGCGCAGGTCGACAGTTCCGGATCATCCCATTCTCGTGAGTAGTCGTATCGGCAGAGGGCGAACGTCCATTCTTCATCGGGATTGGGCCGGCCGCCAGCGGGAAGAAAGTCGCTCCAGGGGATACGGCCCTCGACGGTCCAGCCATCATCGGCGTCATCGCGATCATCGAGCGTGCCGTTGAGCGCGACGGCCGACTCGAACCGAAACAGATGCTCCGCGATGTGGGCAGCAGCTTCTTCTGGATTGTGATCGCGAAAGAAGGCGTCGAAGTGCGTGTTGAGCGGATTGACCTGCAGCTCGAAGTAGCCGGCCTTGTCGCGGGCGGGTCGAAAGAACATCTCGAACACATCGTTGTCCCAGGTCGGGCCATCGTGCTCGGTGATGTCGGCATACAGGTCATGGTCTTCGAGATCGGCCGCGAAGTAGAGATAACTGCGATCCCACAACAGCCGAGCGCGGGTGGCGGTGCGAGATGGGCGTTCATCTTCCTGCAGCCAGGGGAGCGTGAAGCGATCGATCACCTGCGCGGTCTCCCAGGCGGGATCATTGAGGTGACCGTCGATCGTGACGGGACCATTAGCCCAGCGGACCTCGAAGCCGTCGTCACCCACGCCGTACCGCGAAAACGTGGCCAGCGACAGGAGCATCACCGGCAGGCAACATCTGCGATTCATGAGCGGTACTCTTCAGGTGGAATTGAGCCACCGCATTCTGCCCCTCCATCGATGCCGGATGCAAGAGTGACGGCACGCCTGATGGCGCTATTCCCGGCCTGAAATCGAGGGCATCGCCAGCGTACTTGCTTTCAATGACGCGGCATGACAAGATCGATGTCGTTGCTCGGTTATCCAATGGCACCGGAGGTATCCATGTCGCGCAAGGCCCTGTCGTTCACGGTTGTGGGCGGACTTTCGATCATAATCGTCCTGCAAATAATCAGCCTGGGGAAACCCGGCGGCGGATCGAACATTCAGGCCGACGACGGAGCCTTGCTCGCGCTGCTCGACGACGAGAAAGTCGCGGGAGACGATCAACCGGTCGTGGAAGACCCCCGGCTGCTGGCGATCGGTGCGTTGGGAGCGTCGCATGTCTACACGATGTATGGTTACATCGGGGTGATGGCGGACGGCTATGTCGGGGT
>JANNSB010000326.1:0-1978 GCA_031402175.1 Planctomycetaceae bacterium | reverse complement strand
GGTGACTCGATCTGGGGTGTCGAACGATCCGAACTGCTTCCAACACAGGAGAGCTGTATTGCGCCACCATTCTGATCGGTTCACGCGGCAGCAGGGGCTGGTGCCCCGGGAGAAACTGGCCGAACTGCAGGTCAGTGTGATCGGAGTCGGGGCCATCGGCCGGGAAGTCACTCGTCAGCTCGCACTCATGGGTGTCCGCCGGCTGCACCTCATTGACTTCGATCATGTCGAAGAGACCAACATCACGACGCAAGGCTATCTCTCTCGGGATCTCGGACTTCCCAAGGTCGCGGCGGCCGCCACGATGGTCGGCGAGATCGATCGCGACATCGTGCTGACGCTGACGCCCGACCGCTGGCGACCGCGGCAGGAGCTGGGGCCCGTCGTGTTCTGCTGCGTCGACTCGATCCGTACTCGGTCGCTGATCTGGAAACCAGTCAGCCGCCGGTGCGAGTTCTGGTGCGACGGCCGGATGCTCGGCGAAGTGATGCGGGTGCTGACCGTCGTGAACGCCTATGGCCGGTCGTACTACCCCACGACACTGTTCGATGCGCGCGAGGCGCAGGCCGGCGAGTGCACGTCGCGGGGGGTGATCTACACGGCCGCGATTGCCGCCGGTCTGATGCTGCAGCAGTTCACCCGCTGGCTGCGGGGTATTCCCACGGAGTGTGACCTGTCGCTGAATCTGCTCTCCGCCGAACTGACGGTCCCGGAAGTTCAGATGCCGGTGCGCTGATCGCTGCCGGCGTCGAGTCTGACACTGAATCGGTCTGATTCTTGTTCCGATCCTCAACCCATGAAAGGAGGTGATGTGATGGATGATCTGTGCGCCTGGCTGATCGTGGGCGGCATCGCATGGGCGATGTACCGCCAGGGCCAGCGTCTCGGCAGCCGGAAGGGTTATCACGCCGGCCGCCGTCAGCGCAGGCGTTAAGTTCACGACGAGCCACCCCCGCATTTGCGCTGCAAAGGGGGTGGCTTTGTTTTAGCTATTGGAACTCGGCCTCAGGTCGTCTCATTCACCACACGAGGACTCATCATGAAGCAATTCAACTTTCCAAACCCGGACGAAGTAGGGTCATCGGAGTACCGCGCGATCTACAGCTGCCTGCAGTCGGGACTGGAGGACTGTCCCGCGGAAGAACGGACGGAGTTGGCCGCCGCGATGCTGGAGGAGTTCGTTGAGCATGCGGCCGCGATGCTCGAACAGGTCAGGATGCACACCGCCAACGAGCCTGGCGGGCCGGAGCCACCGTCGGGATCGACCGCCGTTGATGTTCAGGCTGCTGCTGCCTGCGAGATAGTGGCCGCGATTCGGGAATACATGTTTCTGAAGGACGGCCGGTGGCAGTGGCGAGAACTCTCGGGGGCCGACTTCATTGAGTTCGTCACGTTGCTGCTCTCGCAGCACGGGCTCGTGCCGGAGATGCCGGAAGGCTGATCGGACTCATGTCCTGGCGCCGCACGCCTCAAAATGACTCAACCTTCGCGACACGGTCAGTCTCAGGCGTAGGGCGATGGAGATTGGCTCTCATTGTTTGGGGAATTTTTGAACGAATCTGCCGGTAGCGCGCCATTCACTCTTCAGAGGTCGCAGGGAACCTCAATCCATCACTTCCTCAGAAGGAGAATGACCATGAACTCGCCACGATTTCTTGTTTCTGCAATTGCTTTCGGGCTGGCCGTCTCAGCGGCCTCCGAACTTCTCGCTCAATCAAAAGACGACTACCTGCGGGACGTTCACAGTGTGCTGCGAGTCAGTGACGCCCAAGTACAGTGGTTGCCCAACCAAGTTGGCGGAACGTCGCCTTGGCTGACGTTCAATGTGTCCAATCAGTACGACTTGTCGGTGTTGGTCCCCGTGACGACCATCGGTGGCACGGCCGCCAACTGGTCCGGGACCCGGCAAGTGTGGATCGAGCGCCTCGGCCCCGATCCCACGATTCCGGCACTGCCGAGGAACCTGGCCCGAAACGGA
>JANNSB010000325.1:0-10587 GCA_031402175.1 Planctomycetaceae bacterium | reverse complement strand
ACCTCAAACGCTTCACAACCCACACATGGACGCCGAAACAAAAACAACCAAAACGAAAAAGTGGAAACCACGGCAACCACGTCTCGACCCAACGAATACTCGAAACACGATCGTGATCTCACACCTTGAAAAGGCTGGGCGTGAGCCCACGGCTATTCGCTCACGCCGCTATCGCGGCTCAAGTCCGGTACTCTCATCTCTTCCTCCGTCCTCAACTCCTCAACATCACACATGCCTGAGCGCTTCGATCGGGTCGAGTCGGGCGGCGGCGCGGGCGGGGTAGACGCCGAAGATGAGGCCCGTCGCCAGCGAGAACCCGAACGCCACAGGCAGGCTCCAGAACGGAACGACCGGATCCATGCCCATGAACAAGGCGGCGAACTCCGAAGTGGCCGCATCGGGACTCAGGATGTAATTCGTGACCAGCCACTTGATCCCCTCGAAAGCATAGGGGGTCGACAGTCCGAGGCCGACGCCGATCAATCCGCCGGTCGCGGAAAGGACGATCGTCTCGGCCAGGAACTGCAGCGTGATGTCGTTCTGCCTGGCGCCCAAGGCGCGGCGGACTCCGATCTCGCGGGTCCGCTCGGTGACGGTGGCCAGCATGATGTTCATGATGCCGATGCCCCCGACGACCAGGCTGATGCCGGCGATCGAACCGAGGACTATGTTAAAAATGCCCTTGAGCTGTGCCGCCTGTTTGAGCAGTTCGAGCGGAACGACCACGGAGTAGTCCTTCCCATCGGGGTGAGTAGTTTGCAGAGTTTCGCGGATAACCTCGGCCGTTCTTTGAACGTCTTCCGGAGTGGGGACGCGAATCGTGATCTGGTCGTAGACGACCGATTCCATGGTGAAACTGCCCGACGTGAAGGAGCTATAGGTGTCGCCGGAATTGATGCGCGACTGCAACGTGTTCAACGGAATGTAGATGTCGTTGTTGAACTCCTGGGCCGCCAGACTGCCGCCGATGCCCGCCGAGTCGGTGCGCTCGTTGGTGACGCCGATCACGCGGTAGGCCCGTCCTCCCAGCAAAACGACCTGACCCACGGGATTCTCGGTGGGAAACAGTTCTCGAGCCACGTAACTGGCCACGACCGCCACGTTGCGCATCAGGCGATTGTCCTCGTCGGAGAGGAAGTCACCGGCCGCCAAGCTGAGATGATTGAGGTCGACATACTCAGGGCTGCAACCGACGGCGCGGATGTCCTTCGAGTGCTCACCGAAGCGCACGGCCATTCTGATCTCGCGAATCGGCACGAAGCCGATATGGTCGATCGTGCGCAGCAGAATCTCTTCATCCTTGCGAGTGAGTCCATAGGTCAGCACGCGCGACTGGCTATCGCCGATCGACGACCGGTCGGCCGGCGGCTTGATGCTGCGGACGATGATGTTCGTGGCCCCGAGTTGCAGCACCTGCGACTGAGCCTGGGCGCTGGCCCCTTCGCCGATGGCCAGCATGGCGATGACCGAGAACACCCCGAACACGATGCCCAGCATCGTCAGCCCCGAGCGCAGCTTGTGCAGCATCACGCTTTTCAGCGCAAGGCGGACAGTGTGGTACAGGCGGAAGGGGGACATGCCGAAGTTGGTAGTGGGAAGTGGGAAGTGGGTTGTTAATAGTGAGTAGGGAGTTCACGCCGCCGCCGGTTCATTGTGGCCGGGGAAGACGCCTTCGCCCTCGATGAGGCCGTCCTTCATGTAGACCTGGCGGTGGCTTTCTCGCGCGATTTCGGTTTCGTGTGTGACCATGATGATCGTGCGCCCCTCCTGGTTAAGCTTCCGTAAGACCTGCATGATTTCGGATCCGGTCTGCGAATCGAGATTACCGGTCGGTTCGTCCGCCAGGATGATATTCGGATCGTTGATGAGCGCGCGGGCGATGGCCACGCGCTGCTGCTGGCCGCCGGAGAGTTGAAACGGCCGGTGGTCGAGCCGATCGCCGAGGCCGACGCGTGTCGCCAAGTCGATACAGCGATTGCGGTCCGCGGCCGAGATCGAACCGAACTTCCGCCGGTAGAGCAGCGGCACTTCGAGGTTCTCCAGCACGGTGTACTGCTGGATGAGATTGAACGACTGAAAGATGAACCCGATCCGCTCGTTGCGAACGGAGGAGAGTTCATCGTCATTCATGCCGGCCACGTCCTTGCCCCCGAGCAGGTAGTTTCCGTGAGTGGGCCGGTCGAGAGCTCCCAACAGGTTGAGCAGCGTGCTCTTGCCACTGCCCGATGCGCCCATGATCGCGATGTAATCGCCTTCAGGCACTTCGAGCGTCACGCCCCGCAACGCCTTCACCACCACCGGACCCAGGTCGTAGTATTTGTGCAGGTCGACGACGTGGGCGGCGAGAGGCATGCGGGAAAGCGGGTACTGGGTAGTTGACACCGGGCAGGAGGGACGACGCAGGTGAGTGCCAATCTTCCCTGAATCCCGACCGCTCGTCCCTGACCAATTCGCTGCTACTCCGTCGTCGTCGCGGGTGCGGGCGCGGCGCCACCACCACCGCCGGCCCCGAATTGAGCGCGGAAGTAGGTGCCGATCTCTTCCTGCGTGATGCCACCATCGCTATCGGCGTCGATCGTGGCGAAATTGTCCTTCAACGGGCCTTGCGCTTCGGATTCGGAGAGCTTGCCGTCCTTGTCGGTGTCGGCTTGTGCGAACATCTGCGCGCCGGCATCCGCGCCTCCGGCACCGGGCGCTCCCACACCCTGTTGACCGCCACCCTCTCCACTCGCGGCCTGTTGATCTGCGCCCTGTCCTCCAGCTGCCGCCGCTCCCCCTCCTTGTCCGCCTCCACCTGGTCCGCGCCCGCCTCCACCGGGACCACCGGGTCCACGGGGCGTTTCAGTTGCCGGAGGAATCACCCCCTCAGTCTGTTCCGCAGTCTCCTGATCCTCTGCTGCATGCAATTCGTTCTCGCGTTCCGAGATCTCAGCGGCGAAGTGCGTTCGGGGATTCTGGACGACCTCTTCCCCTTCGGCGATGCCGTCAATGATTTCGATGTGCGAGGTGTTCGCCTTCCCCAAGGTCAAAGTGCGTTGCTCGGGTCCATTCGGTGTCATCACCCAGGCGAGACGTTCATTCCCCACGCCCACGACGCACTGCACGGGAACTTGCAACACGTCCTGCCGGCTGTCGACGATGATCTCGACCTTGGCGGTCAAACCAGGCCGGAGTACGGCCAGTCGTTCGGCGGGATCGGTCAAATGGATTTCGACCTTGTACTCGCGCCGATCGGGATTGCGCCAGTCGCCGGATTGCGCCACCGACGAAATGGAATAGACCGTCCCGTTGTAGATCTCTCCGGACTTGGCATCCAGTGAAATGCGCACCGGCAAGTCATTGCGAACGAGACCGACCAGCGATTCGTGGAGATTGCAGTCGACCTTGAGCTGCGAGTTATCGGGAATGTTGATGATGGCCTGCCGCTGCTGCACGGTGCCTCGTTCGCGGATCTGCTCGCTCTCGTTCCCCCAGCGTCCCCCCTGCAGATTGGCGTAAACCACGTCGCCGGCCTGCGGGGCAACCAGTCTGCAGGCCGCGATCTGACGGTTGTAACGGTCCAGGTCGTGCTCTTCGAGAGCCAGTTTGGTCCCCAGTGAGGCCTTTTCGGTATTGAGCTGGGCGACCAAGGCTTCCCCCTGCAGGATCACGCGGTCCCGTTCGCGCGTGGACTCAGCGGCAAGGGCCTGCAGTTCGGCCATTTGGCGGTCGTAAGTGTACTCCTCCAATACCATCAACTCGTCCTGCGCGGACGAAAGATTGTGCTCGGCCTGCTGGACCGCGAGCCGCTGGGCATCGAGCGTGCTCTGCGTCCGGAGCCCCTTGTTGACAAGTCGGCGCGTAAATTCGTAGTTCTCCTGCGCGCGGACGAGTTCCTCCGCGCGCAGCGCGACCTGGCCCGTCAACTGGCTTTGGGTCTGCTCAAATGTCCCATCCCGGTAGGCGGTGAGATCGAGTTCGGCCAACGTGATGGCCAGGATGGCGGCTGCCTCGAGGCTTTCGTTCTCGGCAGTTTGAATCTCTATGGCCTTTTGCGCCTGATCGACGAGCGATTCCGCGTCGTTGACCGCGATCTCCTGCGTTTTTTGCAGGTTGACGAGTTCAGTGGATTCGAGTTCGCAGACGAGATCACCTGCTTCGACGTGCGTTCCCTCGGGGATCAGATAGATGATGGTCGTGGTCCCTTCGACCTCGCTGGACAGGGTGACATTGGCGCGGCTGTCGATAAAGCCGTTATCGTCGACCATGATGAGGAACGGCCCCCTGAAGGCCGCCTCAGTTTCCAGGTGCGAGTACTGTTGCGCGTCCGACGCTCCCAACAGACTGCGTCGCCAGGACGGATTCGCGTACAGGGTCACTGCTCCGATCCCCAAAACCACGAACCCCAGCAATGCCAACTTCATGGGGAGACTGCCCCCGGAATTCGACCGTCCCGATGTCATTGGACTCACTCCGATAGATTGGATCATTCCACAAGCCGTCCGGCCCTATCACCATGATACCCATGTCGCGATAGATGTTAAGTCGGGCACGCTCGTAATCGGTCCAATCTCCAATTAGTCCGTCTTGAGCACCAAGTACCGAATCCAGTGCAGTTAGCAGGCTTAAGCCTTGTACGCCGGAACTGGCGACGTCCCCCTGGGCGGCCAATTGAGCAGGATCGCGCGAATCGGCAATGGCGGATTCAAGTTGCCGCGCGGCGATGCGGACCGCCAATCGGGACGTTTCCACATTCTGGCGCAGGAGTTCGAGTTGCCGCCAGGAGCGCCGCACTTGCAGTTTGACGTTGTCCTCGAAGGCCATGTACTCGCGCCGCTCGCGGTCGTAGGCAATCTGGGCGGCTCGATAGATGTTTCGTTCCGACACTTGGTCGATCGGAGCCGTCAACCGGATGCCCGCCCGCAAGCTGGTCTGGTCCGCCCTGAAATCGAACGGCCGGTTGCCGCCCGAGGTGCCGACATCTCCCTCGACGACAACATCGACCGGGGTCTGCATCTGGTTGGCGGCGATTTCGACCTGACGGTACGCATCCACGACGCGGGCTTGGGAGTTCATCAGATCGACCCGGTTTTCGAGTGCGATCTGGGTCACCTCCTCGATCGACAGATCGAATTTCGGGACCGTGATCATCTCCACACGAAGGCCGATCTGCACGACCTGCAGACTTTGCACCACACTCAGCAGATCATCCCGCAGGCGGTTGATGTCTCCCCGCAGGCCGGCTCGTTCCTCGTCGGGGACCCCCCCCTCATTGAGGAGGTCGATCAGGATGTCGGTCGTCTCCCGGACGACGCGGAAGTCCGCCTGAACCGAGACCAATTCGCTGTTTATTGCTTGTGCGACCAGCGCGCGTTCCTGCTCGTCCTCAAGAGCCGCGAGCCGTTTGGCCAGATCCTCATCGATCAGGGCGAAACCCTGTTCCTCGGTCTGAACGATCAATGCCTGCAGGCCCTGGATGACCTCGAGCAACGACTCAGGCGAGGGGTTCTCTTCATCAAGCTGAGCCCACACGGAGACATACTGCTGAATCTCGGCCTCGAGATCCCGCAACCGGGTATCAATGAACACGAATGGTTCCAGCAATTCATCATCGATGCTGATGGGCAAATCGGTCGGCAGGCCGAGTTGGATCTTGTAGATGTCGAGACTGTCCTGAAGCTGAACTTCCAAGGTGCGGAGTTGATTGATCGATGTCGCCAACCGCGATTCGAGCTGGAGGACATCCAGACCGCCCGTCGAAATCGTACGAATCTGCTGAACGAGGTTGCTGGCCGCCAGAACGAACGCTGGATCCTGGCTCAGGTCTAGCAGCGCCGCTTCTTGTCCCTGCGACATTTCGCCGAGCCAGACGAGGAAGCCGTTGGCATACGTCAACTGGCCGTTGAACACCGGTGGAAACACCGGCTCCGCGTCCGGCATGGCGGGCGCGAGTTCGGCCGGCAATGCGCCCAGGTTCTCCCTGAAGCGATCGCCTCGCAAGGCGGCGACTTCGCGCATTTCGATCAGTTGCCGCTCTGTGCGGTAGATGTTGTCCCGTTGATTGCGAATGCTCTGCAATTGCTGCAACAGCCCCAGGTAACCGCCGCCGCTCGAACCGACCACGTCGGTAAAGAACACCTGCCGGAACCTTGCCAGATCGCGGGTCGCGTACAGCAGTTCGCGCTCTCCCTGAGTGAGGCCTTCCAGCACGATCTTGCGGCCGGCTCCCATGATCAGCGGTTGCACCAGCGAGAACGACAGCACGCTGGCCGAGTTCGTCTGTCCTGGCCCCGAGAAGAGCCACAACGTGTTGTTGGTGAGTTCAACCGCCCACTGCGCGCCGGTTGGCAACAACTGGCTGACCCCGAAGTTCGAACGCTGCGTGAGATTATCACCGGGGCGACGCGGCAGAATTGTGACATCTTCCGAAATCCCCGGCTCGCTGCCGGTGACGCCGAGATACCTCACTGCGAACTGATAGCGGTCGAGCGTCAGCCCCAGGGCCGCGAGGTAGAGGTCTTCAATCTCGAACTGATACTCCCGGCTGTGAATCAGCGACAGTTCAATGAGTTGCTCGAGCGTCAACTCCTGCAACGGAGGTGGGGTCTCGACATACGTCCCGGATGCGGGGTCGATCAACACCGGCGGCAGGCCGAACTGCGACATCCATTGCGGATTCTCCACCGAGAATGACGTGCCGAAGTCGTGCCAGCCCTTGTACCCTTCCCAGCCGTCGACCTGCTGCAGGTAGACGCTGGCGGCGGGGTCGTCTGGCGGCAACGGTTGATAGTCGGGATCGTAAGGGCTGTAGAACCGGCTGCGAGTATCGGGCGAAACGTCGACTCGCGGCAGGATCCAGCGATTGTCGTTCATCCGCTCGGAGACGGCGTCGTAGACATCCATGTCGGCTTGAGTCCGCCAGAACAGTCGCGAGCAGCCGCTCGACATGCCCAGCCACAGCAGCGCGCATGCCGCGAACAAGACACGCAATGTTGCATGTCGTCCGGCGAGTGGCGGATGTGAAGGAAGTGAACTCAAGTTGAACTCGGAAAGAATGCTTCGTGAAGGATCATTCGGACACAGATTGCCATTCGGCGAATCCGGTGGTGCCGAAAACGTCGTCCGTGTTTTGCGTGGATGTTGACGGCGCAGGAGTCCCGTTGCGGTGTGGATTCGGTGACGGAGCCGCCTCCCACCACTGTGCGCGCTCGGTGGAGACCCCTGGTCGTTCAGCCTGCGTGCCGGCCGACGGTCGTACTTCGCCGTGAGATCCGTGCTCACTGGTGTTCGATGTGGTGGCCGGTGATTCGGCTGGCAATGGAGCGTTGACTGATTCCGACAACCATGAATCCAGCTTGATGGTGCTGAACTCGTCATGGTCGACTTGGTTCATCCGCAGGCCCGATGATGAGCGTGCTCCGTCATCAAAGAGGTTCACGACCCCCGAGGCGTTGGCCCAGTCGTAATCGCGCGAATTGCGAGCGTCGATCTCCGATGAAACGGGGATTCGCGGCAATGCCGGCGTAGGATCGCGGGCTTCGACGTGGTCGTTCAGCGGCGGTGGTGGTGGCATCTCCGGCGACATGGGCGGGAAAGCGGATTCTTCCAGCGGATCAGGAGCTGGCGGAACCGGTGCTGACTCGGGATCGAACAGCGGGCCGAGCGGATACACGCCGACATCGTCGTCTTCCATCGGCTGCGACCAGAGTTCGCCCGGCAATAGCGGCGGTGGTGCAGGCGAAGCCCGACCCGGTTCGAATCCTTGCTCTTGCGCATCGATTCGCGACATCGTCTGATGAGTGACCGGAGTGTCGTAGACGAAGCCGGGGGGTGGGCACTTTGGGCAGCAGGCCCAGGGCCAGTTGACGCGACCGATGCGTGTCAGGTCGTACCAGGGGCGATACAAGACCTGCGCATTCCCTTCGTGATCGCTGATGCGGTCAACGCAGTCCATATAGCGTTCGGACCACGCGCAGCATTGGCAGCCTGTGTTCGAGCAGGCCAGCAGGGCGGCCAGCCCGAACAGCATCACAAATCGTGTGGCTGCGTGGTGAGTGAGAGGCATCGTCGAGATGTGCAGTTCGCCCGCGGTGGTCAATCAGACGTAGGGGTCATCGTGCGAACGGTTCGCGTGCTCATCATTCATCGACTCGTGGCGATGGGGGAGTTTGCCGGTTTTAGGAACTTTGCCGGTTATTCCGGGATCGCAAGACTTTGGAATCCGGTGAACCAGGCCCCTTCGGCAGATCAGGCGATCGAGCGAGTCTGCGGAGTTTCCGCAACTCGCTGCGCGTTGCGAATCTCGTAGTCGTGAACTCCGCAGCGACTTTGCGGATTGCAGCGGTGGTATGCAGCGTGCCTGACCTGAGGGAGAGTTGACGTTCCGAGGGTATCGATGGCAGTGAAGGTGTCGATTGCGATCGGTCGATGCAGAAATGCCGAACCTGACGGACTCTCGGGTTCCGGCGAATGTTGCTGGTGTTCGCATCGCGCGGGGCATGCGGTCATCCAGGGGGGAAAGAGTGGATGGTCTGGGAAAGCTGCGAGCTTCGATGAAGCGATGATCGCGGTTCTTCCGACCATCGAAGGGGGGCTCTCGACGACCTCTTCGCACATCCATTTCTCCATGGGGCGCACAGCAGCGTAGGACGGGGAGCACGAACAGTCTCGGTTGCCCGATAAGGATGAAAATCATGAAACGTACACTTTGGCTTTTCCTGCTCTCTGCGGCCGCGATGTTCGCCGGAAACAGCTCCGCCGACGCCGGCCTGTTCTGCGGAGTCGGCCGGTTCCGCTTCTGTCCCCCCGCGGTCTGCGGCCCCAGCGGCGACTACTGCGAGGCGCGGCACAACTGCGGTCCCTGCTACCGCACTGTTCAAGAAACTGTGTGGTGCACCGAGGAATACCAGGATTCCTGCACCGTTTACGATCACTGCGTCGAGCGGGTTCCCGTGACCTGTCAACGCACGGTCTACGACACCTGCTACCGTGACGAGTGTTACACTGTCTGCCGTCCGTGCTACCAGACTTGCTACCGCGACGTCTGCTACACGGTGCGCAGGCCCTGTTATCAAACCTGCTACCGCACGGTCTGCTGCAACATTCGCCGCCCCTGCTACCAGACCTGCTACCGTGATGTCTGCGTGACGGTCTGCCGTCCCGTGTATCACACCTGCTACCGCGACGTTTGCCACACGGTGCGTCGTCCCTGCTACCAGACGTGCTACAAGGACGTCTGCTGCATGACGACCCGCATGGTTCCCGAGACCTGTTATCGTGACGTCTGCTACACGGTCTGCCGTCCCGTTTGCGAGACCCGCACCGTCGACGTCTGCTGCGGTGAATGGAAGACCGTCAGCCGTCAGATTCCCGGCCCCGTCGTCTGCCGCACCGTGCAGGATCCGGGCCAGTGCGTGTGGGATCCCAGCGATTGCTGCTGCCGATACGAGCCCGGTTGCTGCCACACCGAACAGGTTCAGTGCCCGCCGCAGACCGTTTGCGAACGCATCTGGTGTCCGCGTGTCATGCAGAAGACGATCACCTGCACGCGGATGGTTCCGGAAGTGTGTCATCGCCGCGTCCCGTACACCACATGCCGTTGCGTGCAGTGCCCGGTGACTCGTCGCGTGCCTTACACCACCTGCACCTGGACTTGCGAGACCTGCACCCGCCGCGTGCCGTACGTCACATGCCAAATGGTTCGCGAGTGCTGCACCAAGCGGGTGCCGTACACGACCTGCACCTGGCGTGAAGAATGCATCACCCGTCAAGTGCCCTATACGACCTGCACCTGGACGTGCGAAACCTGCACCAAGCGCGTGCCCTACACGACCTGCAACTATGTTCAAGAGTGCCGCACCCGCCGCGTGCCGCACTGCGTGCCCCGCACCGTCTGCGAAACCCGCTATGTCTGCCAGACGCATTGCGTGCCGCGAACGATCTGCGTCACTCGGACCCGCTGCGTGCCGCGGACCGTGTGCCGCCAGATTCCTTATGATCCCGGCTACCACGACCCCGGTTGTTGCGACACCGCCTGTGATGACCCAGGCTGCTGCCCGACCGAGTCGGGTTGCCTGGCACCGGCAACCGGCGACGCCTGCGACTGCGTCAACTGACGCTCGTTGCTGAAAGAGACCGAGACCAATTCAACAGGCCGACCCCTCAAAAGGTCGGCCTGTTTCTTTTTTGGCAGATGGCAGATGGCCGAGAGACCTCCGCATCCCGGATGCTGTGAGCATCCGGGATGCTTTCTTGCGCGTACCCCCTGACCCTTAGGCTCTTTCAAGAATTCCGCGTAACAACCGCCGCCGGTCTCCGCTCAGTTTGGCAACGAGGACAATGAGAGCCTCAAACAAATCTTAACCAACTGAACAATAAGGAGTTAGAGATGAAGACCTACATGAACACGATGGTGCTGGCGGTTGTTTTGAGTGGGATGATGAGCAGCGTCGCGATGGCGAACTTCGATGACGAAGACGTTCGCGATGGTTCTTTGCAGATCAAGACTCTGGCGACGGTTGCGATTGAAGACATCCGCAGGGGTGCGATTGAGGTGCCGTTCGCCAAGAATCGCATCTTTGTGGCCGGCTTCCGGTCCATCGCCCAGAA
>JANNSB010000324.1:0-1888 GCA_031402175.1 Planctomycetaceae bacterium | reverse complement strand
TCGCGCTGTTTGCGTGGCGGGAACGGCAGCTTCGCCCGGAGTACGTGGGCCGCCTCCCCTGGGGACAGCTCATTCTCTATTCGCTGCTCGTCTCGGCCGTGTACCAACTTTGCTTTCTCATGGGAGTGTCCCGCACGACGTCGGGGAACACGGCTCTCATTATCGCGACCGTCCCCTTGTGGACGGCGTTGCTCGCGAGGATCTTCATCGGCGAACAATTGCACCGCCTGGCATGGCTTGGCCTGGCAGTTGCGCTTTCCGGCACGATTATCGTCGCGCTCCAGAAAGGTGATGTCGACGTCGGCGGCAAGCGCCTGTGGGGCAACTTGATCGTGCTGGCCTCGGCGATCACCTGGGCCGCCAGCGCCGTGTACGGCCGGCCGCTGCTGAAGCACACCTCGCCGATGCAGCTCTCGGCCGCCGCCTCGCTGATTGCGTTGCCGGTGCATATCGTGTTCGCGGCGCCAAGCTATGCTTCCAGTCTGCCGGCTCTCGGGGATGTCGAACTGTGGCTCATCATTCTCTACTCGGGAATCCTGTCATCGGGCCTCGCGCTGCCGATGTGGAACTACGGCTTGCGGCATGCCGGCGCATCGCATGCATCGATTATTCAAAATCTGGTGCCGCTGTTCGCGATCGCCACGGCCTGGCTGTTGCGCGGCGAACCGGTGACAGCGGCACAGATCATTGGTGGCGCGCTAATCCTCGGCGGCCTGGTGACGATGCGCCTGACGCGAAAACCGGTGGCACCACTGTAGGGAACATGGTGAGAGCAATATCGATTCCACTACATCAACCGGCAATGCGCCTTAGTTCCTCGATGATCACCGGGATCTCCGTCCACGGATCGCCTTCCTCTTCGTATTCGAGCGCGACGTATCCGCGATAGCCGGCTGCCTTGAGGATCGCCACGATGCGCTCCAGGTCGGCGGATTGCTTCTCGCCGCCGGGGAACACGCTCACCTTGATTTGAGCATTCACCGCGTAGGGCGCGATGCGCTCGAGGTCGGCATACGGATCAGCCGTGTGAAAATTGCCGCTGTCGAAGTTGACGCCGAACCAGGGCGACGGAGCGACCCGCTCCACGATGCCGAGCATGCTGTCGGCTGACGCGGTGATGCCGCCGTGATTCTCGAGCGCCAGCCACACACCTTTCGTGGCCGCGTACTCCAGCGACTGGTCGATCCCGCGCACACAGCGTTCGATCGCGATCTCTTCTGTGTCATCTCCTTTCATCTGGCCGGCGAAGATGCGAATCGCCGGCGCACCGAGGACCGCGGCGCGGTCGATCCAATCGCGGGTAATCGCCAGTTGTGCGTCACGTTCAGGTCCATCGGGGTGACAGAAGTCGTTGCCGATCGCAGTGCCGGAAATGTCGAGGCCGAGCCGGTGGCATTCGTATTTGAGTTCGAGCAGGTACTCCGTCGATTCGGGCTGCTCGAAGTAGTACCCGGTCAGTTCGGTCGCATCGAGTTCCAGCTCGCTGCAGAACCGGATGAAGTCGAACAGATCCATCGCAGCCGACGAGTTGTCCGCGCCGGTTCGCGAAAGCTGGCTGTTGAACGAGTACGCCGCGAGCGAGAGCTTCAGGTGCGCGGGACCAGGCCGCTCGATCGGGTCGGCCCCGAACGCCTGGCCAGCCCAGCCAGGCGACAGCGAAGCCGCCCCGATGCCGGCCAACGTCGATTGCAACCAGCGGCGACGAGTGAAGTGATTCATCGGTCCCCCTTTCGAAGAGTAATGCTGAATTCTGGCGAATCCAGTGACGGTACGCCACGCCGCCCGTTGAAGGGAACGGACATGTGTGTGCGTCTCGAAAGTCGCTGGATTCTCGTTCTCCCTCTCCCCCACTGGGAAACTCTGAATAGGGACAACGCCCCACCGTGGG
>JANNSB010000323.1:0-2449 GCA_031402175.1 Planctomycetaceae bacterium | reverse complement strand
AACGACTCGGGCATGGGCTGGCCGTTGAGTTCGGCCAATTTCGGCTTGTAGTCGAAGGTCTCGAGATGCGAGGGGCCGCCCGACATGTACAGAAAGATGATTCGCTTGGCTTTTGCGAGATAGTGTGGCAATCCCGGCAGTCCACCGATGGGAGTGAGCGCCTCGTTTCCAGCAGTCGCAGATTGACCCAACAGACTTGACAGTGCGACCCCGCCGACGCACAGCGGCGCCTGGGCGAGAAACGCGCGCCGCAACAAACGCTGCTGGTAGGCGGAATTCATGAAAGTTCGGAGTTTGGGAGCTATCTCACATCAACATACGCCGCTTCCAATTGGCAAGCAACGCCCCGTTGGATCTCCCTCATTGCCGCCTAGCAACGAATTCCAGCATGAAATGAGTGGAAACCTCTCCTCCGAGGGAAAAATCGCATGCAGTTGGTCGACAAGGGTCACCCAGGCGCGTTATCAATTACGGCTCGCTCGGTAGGTGCGTGGCAACGAACAGTCGCCCCAAACTGCCGGCATCTTGGCTTTTCACGACCGGATCGTCCTCAACTTGAATTCAGCGGGCCATTTCAGTTGGTAGATATCTACACGGGTGCCATCGCGTGCTGGTACGATGGCCAGGGCGGATTGTCATGCGCCGTCATTTGGGCATCGACTCGCGGCAGTCGCGTTGATGCCACTCCATGGGGTCAGTTCCGTTAGACCATGTCGATGATACCACCCGATTCCAAGATCTTCGTGACGGGCCATCGCGGCCTGGTGGGATCGGCTGTCGTGCGCTGTCTTCGGAACGAGGGCTTCACGCACATCCTGACGGCTGGTCGGAACGAACTTGATCTGCGCGATCAGCAAACCGTTTCTGACTGGTTCGAGGAGTATCGACCTGACTATGTAATTCATGCGGCGGGAACTGTCGGGGGCATCCTGGCGAATTCGACCCGTCCAGCCGACTTCCTCTACGACAATCTGTTGTTGCATGCGACCGTGATGCGGGCCGCATACGAGACGGGTGTGGAAAAGCTGCTCTACCTGGGAAGTTCATGCATCTATCCGCGTGACTGTCCGCAGCCCATTCGCGAAGACTACCTGCTCACCGCGCCACTCGAGCAGACGAACGATGCATATGCCATCGCCAAGATCTCAGGAGTCATCGGCTGCCAGGCGTATCGGCGACAATACGGATGCCGGTTCATCTCGGCCATGCCGACGAACCTCTACGGGCCGCGGGACAACTTCGATCTGCTCGATTCGCATGTGTTGCCGGCGCTGATCCGTCGGTTCCACGATGCCAAGCAAGCGGGAGAGGCTTCGGTCGCAGTCTGGGGTTCGGGCACGCCGCGTCGCGAGTTCTTGTTTGTCGACGATCTGGCGTCTGCCTGCCTGTATCTGCTGGAACACTACGACGATCCGTCACCAATCAATGTCGGAACGGGAACCGACGTCACGATTCGCGAATTGGCCGAGCTGATTCGCGATCATGTCTATCCAGACGTTGAGCTCGCCTTCGATTCGACACGACCGGATGGCACTCCGCGCAAGCTCCTCGATGTGACTCGCATCCATAATCTGGGCTGGCGACATCAAGTGGAATTAACACAGGGAATTGGGCGAACCTACGCCTGGTTTCAGGAGCATCAAGAGACCTGGAGCGATTCGGAAACGCAGGTGCCGGCGAACTGAAAGCCGTCACTCCAAACTCGAACTTCAAGCCGCAATCAACTTTCAACACCGAGTCTTCACGAATGCCTGCAGTACGACCGCCACTGAATGGAAAGAAGGCCCTGATCACCGGGATCACAGGGCAGGACGGGTCGTACCTCGCGGAACTGCTTTTGTCGAAGGGCTATTTGGTGTGGGGCGTCATCCGCAGGTCGTCGTCGTTCAACACCGGACGCATCGACCACATCTATCAGGATCCGCACGAAGACGACGTGCGGTTGCGTCTCGTCCACGGAGACCTGTCGGACTCGTCTTCCACCAACCAGATTCTCAAGCAGGTTCGTCCCCATGAGATCTACAACCTGGGCGCCCAGTCGCATGTGAAGGTTTCATTCGACGTGCCGGAATACACGGGTGACGTGACCGGACTCGGCACCGTGCGCATGCTCGAAGCGATGCGGGAGCTTGATCTCGATGCCCGCTTCTACAAGGCTTCGTCGTCGGAACTCTATGGTAAAGTGCTCGAGACCCCTCAGACGGAGAGAACTCCGTTCTATCCGCGCAGTCCGTACGCGGCCGCCAAGGCGTACGCATTTTACATGACGCGCAACTACCGCGAGTCATATGGCACATTTGCCGTGAATGGCATCTTGTTCAATCACGAATCACCACGTCGCGGTGAAACTTTCGTCACGCGCAAGGTCACACGAGCCGTCGCCAGAATCGTCCGGGGTGATCAGAAATGTCTGTACCTGGGCAATCTCGACGCGAAACGAGACTGGGGA
>JANNSB010000322.1:0-4409 GCA_031402175.1 Planctomycetaceae bacterium | reverse complement strand
CGGTCTCGGCGGCTGGGGACAGCCGCCGCTACGCATCTTTCGCGGAGCGAAAGGCGACTTTCAGAACACGCCGTCTGTCGCCTGGAAGTGTGTGGGTTTGCCGAGCAGCGGCTGGTCGCGGCGAATCCAGTCGGCGATCAGCGGATACAGGTCGGCGGCCGCGTGCTGCAGCGGGCCGTACTTTACGGCCATGCGTGTGCCGTCGTTGAGTAAGGCCCTTTCAAACTCGATTCCCGTGATCGTCGCTGGCTTGTCGAACAATTGCCCGAACTGCTGAGCGATGTCTCGCACTTTGAGGATCTCGGGGCCGGCCACATTGCAGCGGGTGGCGGGAATATTCGCCTCCGCAAAGGCACACAGCCCGAGTGCGTTCGCGTCTCCCTGCCAGATGACGTTCACATATCCCATCGACACATCGACCGGCTTTCCGTTCCACACGGCTCGCGCGATGTCGACCAGCACGCCGTATCGCAACTCGACGGCGTAGTTGAGGCACACGAGTGCGGTCGGGATTCCGAATCTTTCGCTGAAGTGCTGAAAGGTCCGTTCGCGTCCCAGCGCGCTCATGCCGTATTCACCAACGGGACTGAGCGTGTCGGTTTCCTTGCTGCCTCTCGTTTCCGGTGCAACATGTGGATACACGTTTCCGGTCGAGAAGGCGACGATCGTGCTGTTTCGATACCGTCGGCAGATACGGGCGGGCAGGTCGGTGTTCATTGCCCACATGAGTCCGGGATTGCTGGTGCCGCCGAACTTCATGCCGGTCATGCACAGGACGTTCGCTGCATCGGGCAGGTCATTAAGCATGCCTTCTTCCAGCAGATCACGGCGGATGACGTCGATGCCGATCGAAGTGAACTTGGCCGCAGTCGCCTCATCCGCGAATCGGCTGACAGCCGTGATGCGACGACTGACGCCGTTCGCCTCATCCGCTCGCCTCACCATGCGCGCCAGCGTCGGCCCCATCTTGCCACCGGCTCCGAGGATGATGAGATTACCCCGCAGTGACTGCAGCGCACGGCGCACTGCCTCGGTCGGGCGGCTGATCGCGTCTTCGAGTTGTGCGACGTTCGACAGCATGGGAGAAGAGGGAGTTGGCAGTAGGCAGTAGTGAAATCTGCTGATGGCCAATGGCAGAAAGCCAATGGCCAGAATGATTGAGCAACCGTTGCTTGTTGTGCCTTGTGTTAGCGCAGCATTTCCAAATGACCAAGGACAAATGACCTCCCTTCACTAATGCCAACTGCCTACTGCCTCCCTCATCCAAGATCCCGAATCACAGCCTCTACGCTTTCCAACTGCCGCTTGAGTCCGTCGAGCGTTTCCTGGACTTGGGCCACCACTTCGGGCGGAGCCTTGGCGGTGAAGCTTTCGTTCGAGAGTTTGCCTGCGTGGCCGGCGATGTGCTTGCGGAGCTTCTCGGCCTCTTTCGTCTGGCGCTCCAGTTCGGCGGCACGGTCGATCAGGCCTTCCAGCGGGATGTAGCCGGCAGTCTCTCCCAACGAGAAACTGGCCGAGCCGATGGGTCGTTCGACTTCGGCTCCCGCTGCCTCCAGCACGGCCTTCGCGAGGTTGTCGAACTGTGAGGCGACCGACTGAATATCACCCGCCACTTCTGCCGAGGCCCGCATCAGCAGTTTGACGGGCGTGCCGGGAGGAATACTGTAAATGGCCCGCACGTTGCGCACCGCGATGATCGTCTCCTGCAGGCGGGCAAATCGTCGTTCGAGAGCTTCATCCTGCCACGACGCGGGGATGCGGGGCCAGGCAGCGATGATGGCGGCCTCTTCGGAGGCTTGGGGCTTGAGGCTTGAGGCTTGAGGCTCATGATTGCGAGCCTTCCCTGATTCCTGATTTTTAACCCCAGATTCCTCAGCCGGCAGCGCCCGCGTCGGCGCGATCTCCTTCAGCCGTTGCCACAGTTCCTCGCAGATGAACGGCGTGAAGGGCTGCAGCAAGCGCACGAGTGAATCTAGCACTGCCAGCAGCACGCGCTGAGCAGTCGCACGCGTTTCGTCATCCGAGCCGGAAGCGTCAGCGACGGCGTTCGTGGTCGCCTGGCCGGTTGCTAACGCTCGCGGCTCTGACCGCAGCCGCGGCTTGATCATCTCCAGATACCAGTCGCAGAACTCGTTCCAGGTGAATTCTCGGATCGCGCGAGTCGCCGCGTCGAACTGGTAGCGCAACAGGTACTGATCAACCTGCTGCGTGACAGTCGATAGTCGAGAGAGGATCCAGCGGTCTTCGAGTTGCAGTTGATCGGCCGTCACTTCGCCGGGCGTATAGCCTTCGAGATTGAGCATCGCGAAGCGGGCGGCGTTCCAGAACTTGTTGCAGAAGTTGCGCCCGTACTCGAATCGCTCGCTCACCATGCGGGCCACCGGCACGCCGGGATCGGGATCGTAGGCGGGGGACGTGTATTGGTAATCAGCCTTGCACTTCGGGCAGCGCACAGTCGGCTTCTTACCGTCTTCGGGCTTCGCCTTCTGATGCTTGAGCGTCTGCGGGATGAGTGTTTCACACTTGGGGCATTCGTAGCTGATCGGCAGGCGCACGTCCTGCGTCTCACCGGCGAACGAGGCGATCGAAAACCGCACGGCATCGGCCCCGTACTTCTCGATCAGGTCGACCGGATCGACGCCGTTGCCTTTCGACTTCGACATCGTCTGCCCGAAGCCGTCGAGAATCTTCGGATGGACATGGACATGCCGAAACGGAACGTCCCCCATGTTGTACAGCCCCGTGAGCACCATCCGCGCGACCCAGAGGGTGATGATGTCGCGTGACGTGATGAGGACTGAGCCGGGGTAGAACGTGTCGAGGACGCGATTTCCATCCGAGCCGGAAGCGTCAGCGACGGCGCTCGTGGGCGCCTGACCGGTCGCTAACGCTCGCGGCTCAGACGCGGTCTGCTTCGCGCACTCCTCGGCATCAAGCGGCGGATCATGCTCCTCATCCGGCCACCCCAGCGTCGCATGCGGCCACAGGGCGGAAGAGAACCAGGTGTCGAGGACGTCGGGATCCTGAGTGAAGCCTTTTCCCTCAAACTCCGCTTCAATGCCTTCCCGTCCGGAGGCTATGCAGACGAGGAGCGAGTACTCCCCTGTCGGCAACTGATACGCTTGAACCCATGTTCCTTCGCCAAAGTAGTATTTGGATGGAATCTCGGATTCAACTTGTTTGACAATGTTTCCCTTGGAGTCGTGTTGAGTAAAGCCAACCTTGCCAACTGAAATCTTAGAGAACGGGAAATCAACGGAATCGGCCGAGTGAGAAATGTGTCCTTGCACGAACGCCTCCATAGCCGAACCACTCTCGAACGTCTTCGACCAAATCGGTATCCGGTGCCCCCACCACAACTGTCTTGAGATGCACCAGTCGCGTTTCTCGCTGAGCCAGTCGATGTACGTGCTGGCGTAGCGTGACGGGTAGAACCGCACGCGGTTGTTCTTGACGGCGTCGATCGCCGACTGGGCGAGTTCAATCACCCTGCCGTCGGGCGTCGCATGCAGGCCCATTTTCACGAACCACTGATCAGAGCGCATCGGCTCAATGGGGGTTTTCGAGCGGTCGCTGTGCTTCAGCGGAATCTTGCGATCCTCCACCTTCTCAAACTGGCCGATCGCTTCCATGTCCGCGACGACCAGATCGCGAACAATCAGCCGGTCCTTTCCTACGTATTTCGAATTGTCGCAGGCGGAAGAGACGGTCCCGTCCAAGTTTAGTAGGTCGATGATCTCGATCTGATCGGCTTTACCAAGCTTTCGTGCGTAACATGCATAGTCATTGGGGTCGTGTCCCGGCGTCACCTTCACGGCCCCGGTGCCGAGCTCTTTGTCGGCGAGATCTTTGTCCGCAACGATCGGAATGAGCCGGCCGTTGAGCGGTATACGTACCTTCTTCCCCACGAGATGCGTGTACCGCTCATCTGTCGGATGGACACACACCGCCGTGTCGCCGAGCATCGTCTCGGGACGCGTGGTCGAGAAGCGGATCACTTCATTCGTGTCATTCTCCTGGTCATCGACGACCTTGTAATGGAACGTCCAGAAGTGACCATCAATCTCCTCGTCGAAGACTTCATCGTCGGCGACGGCGGTCTGCAGGAAGGTGTCCCAGTTGACCAGGCGCTTTCCGCGATAGATCAGTCCGTCCTTGAACATCTTGAAGAACGTATGCCGTACCGCCTTGGCGCAGACATCATCGAGGGTGAATCGAATCCGCCGCCAGTCGCAGCTCGCGCCGATCGACTTGAGCTGGCCGACGATGCGTTCTTCGTAGGCGTCCTTCCATTTCCAGATGCGCTTGACAAGGGCGTCGCGGCCGATGTCGTGGCGAGTGAGTCCTTCTTCCTCGAGCATCCGGCGTTCGACGACGGCCTGCGTGGCGATACCTGCATGGTCGGTGCC
>JANNSB010000321.1:0-7942 GCA_031402175.1 Planctomycetaceae bacterium | reverse complement strand
GTACGACTTCCTCATTGTTGGCGCTGGACCTTTCGGGGCAGCGTTTGCGCGGACTGCGACTGATCTGGGCAAGACATGTCTGGTGATCGACAAACGAGAGCACATCGCTGGCAACGTCTACTCGAAGAGAATCCATGGCATCGACGTGCACATGTACGGCGCCCATATCTTCCACACCGACAACGAAGACATCTGGGAGTTTGTCTCGCGATTTGGCCGGTGGAAGCCGTTCAAGAATAATCCTCGCGTCCGCGTCGGTGGCAACGTCTATTCGTTTCCGATCAACCTGCTGACTTTGCATCAGCTATGGGGGGTGAGCACACCGGCCGAGGCGCGAACTCGGCTCGATGAGGTGCGCGTGCCATGCGAGAACCCGCGGAATGCCGAAGAGTTTCTGCTGGCGCAGGTCGGCCACGAGATCTACGAGTTGTTTTTTCGCGGGTACACGAAGAAGCAATGGTTCAAGGAGCCACGCGACTTGCCAGCGTCGATTGTCACACGGTTGCCGTTTCGCCTGACGTACGACGATTCGTACTTTCACGCAAGGCATCAGGCAATCCCCGTGGAGGGATACACGTCGGTCTTCGCCAACATGCTGGATGGAATTGAGATCGATCTGGGCGTCGATTTCTATTCCATGCAGGTCGATTGGCGTCGGTTCGCGCGGCAACTCGTGTTTACCGGGCCCATCGACCGCTATTACAGATTTGAGCTGGGCAGGTTGGAGTACCGCTCGTTGCGGTTCGAATTCGAGACGCACACTGGTGATTTTCAGGGCCACGCCGTGTTTAACTATCCCGACGCGAACGTGCCGTACATTCGCAGCATTGAACACAAGCACTTCCTCCAGGCCGGGCCGAAGCATATCCGGGAGGCCGAAACCGAAAGGACCGTCATCTCGTACGACTTTCCACTCCCGCCGGATCACCAGGAAAACTTCGAAGATCCGCAGTATCCCATTCGCGACGAGGTCAATACGCAGCGCTACATGCAATATGCCAACTTAGCGCGCCACACGCCCGAAATCATCTTCGGCGGGCGATTAGGTGAATATCGCTACTACGACATCGATCAGGCCATCGGCTCGGCGATTTCCAAGGCCAGAGGCCTCTGATGGACGCAGAGTCGTTGTAGGGCTCACCTCGCGGCTACGTCGAATTGTCCGGAGCGAAGGAATTGTAAGTCTGGATCTGGGCGACGGGGACTTCCCCAATCAGTGTGACGGCCGGGTCTTTCCCAAATCGGTAGGTCAGGCCCCGCCAGGTTGTCTGCCGCGTCGTGCAGGCGGCCATGTTGGCCAACAGCGTCAACAGTTGGGTGACCGGCATCGCGGCCAGCATCAAGAGCACCACAAACGGCGTCATCGGTATCAGTTGTTCTCCGCGCTCGGCAACTTTCGCGCGCGCCGCTCGCCCCGTGAATACCGCCGATCCGATCAGCGACACCAGCAGACACACCAGGCCGGCAAGGCACCACGGCCGCAGAGTCGCATGTAGCAGCCCCAGTGGACAGACGACCGACGTCAGGCCGATCAGCAACGTGCCGAATCCGAGGATCCACTTCCAGCGATGATGGTTCAATCGCACATACAACATGTGCCGCGTCAGAAAGTTAAGCAACCCTTTCAGCGACGTGACTTCGCGATTGACGATCGTCGACTGCGTCACGAAGGCAAGCTTATCGCCCCGTCGATCCAACATTGAGCCGAGCAGCATGTCGTCGCCGAACGATCGCGAAATCCGGTCGCGCAACTCGGGATCTTCGATCACCTCTCGCAACATCGCCAGGCACCCGCCCCACGGCAGCCGCAGGTCATACATCATCATGGAACAGGCCAGGCTCCATTGTAGTCGGGCGATCGACCCGATCGTGGGAGACTGGGGAGCAAACCATCGGATGCCAGTCGCCGCCTTCGCGCCTTGTCGAACCAGCGATGTCACGAGTTCGCGAAGACATGAGGGATGCAGCACGACGTCTCCATCGAACATGGCGACGATGCGGCAATCGTCCGGAAGATTAGCGGTTCCCTTCAGAATGCTGGAACTCCTGGCGGCGCAATGCAGATCCCGCCGATCCAGCACCAGAACGTCGACGTTTTGCACTCCCGCCATTCGAATGGCGTTCTCGACGACCAGTCGGGCCGGATCGTTCGCGGAATCTACAACGACACGTACTCGATAACTCGGATAGTCTAGTGCGAACAGTCGGCGAAGCATCGTGGGCAGGAAGGGATCCGTCCCGCGAAGACACAACACCGCCACGACCGGCGGGCACTCTTCGTCAGAGAGCATGGGCTGCGCCGGCTGTCGCAACGCCTTGGTCAGCTTCCAGCCCATCACGGCCTGGATGCCGGAGACGATCACGCTGATCGTGAAGATACAGATTCCAATTGCTGTCATCATTTAACTGCGAACGGGGATCGCGGGTGGCCCAGGATGCTGTGCCGTGCAGCCTGGGACGACGAAGTCGGTGGGAGGTCGGAGTCGGGCGCGCGACCGACATGCGCGATCATCCTGCAAGCACCTTTGGCTCGCAACCTCCCACGGCCACCGCCACCCTGAAAGGATCTTTCAGATCCACCCGCGAAGCCAGTGCGCCTGTGGCAATGCCCTGTGTGGCAACGCCGTTCAACCCGCCGATGCCGATTCGCTGACGGCCGACCAGCAAACCCAACGGCAGGAATACATCGACCTGGCCCTCGCCTGCCTCCGCGAGTCAATCGCCGCCGGCTACAGTAACTTCGACCACATGCAGCAGGATCCCGACCTCGCCGTCCTCCGCGAGCTGCCCGAGTTCGAAGCACTGCTCCCCACTCCGATGGAGCCTGATTCCGATCAGGAGTGACGAGTCCCAGCCTGCTCCGGTGGGTACGCCCGACCGCATTTGCACTGAGGCGTTGGATGCGTCGGTGCGACACACTCCAGTTAGAGAGCAGCTGTCGTTGGTATCGACTCGCCAGTGATGAACGGCACGAGGCGTGGTCGCTTCGGGATCGCCGTTCCGTGTCGCAAACTAGGGGTGTCACCTTAACACCTCACTCCGCGCAACATTTGATAGGCGCGCATCGGTGTTAACCAGAACACATTCAGCCTTCACCCAGAACGCGACGCGTTTCGCGGGGATCAATCGCAGGCAGCAGCCCCGCCAGCGCACACTGCACGATGCCAAATACGATGAAGGCAGTCGTAATGCCGATTTCATCGGAAACGGTCCCCGCGATCCACGAACCGCAGGTCGTTGAGAGATTGAGCAAGGCCATGTACGCGGTGAACTGTGTGGCCGCCACTCGCGGCCAGGAGATGGTCATGAACAGCGAGAAGAGCGAGACCAGCAGAATCGAGAGCAATAACTCCTGAAACAAGAGCATGGTCAACACGACGCCTGACATTGACCAGTAGGCGTGCAGGAGGCCGAACGCGATCCACACAGCTCCCAGCAACACGCTGGTGGTGGCCGCGAGTCGCTTGGCTCCCACTCGATCCGCGATGAATCCGCCCGCCATGGCCCCCGTGAGACCGACGACAACTGCGTAGCCTCCCATCAGGTTGTTGTAGGCTTCCTTCGTCCAGTGCAGATGGTTGATGTAATACTCGAGACCAATCGTGTCCAAGGCGGAGCTCCCCAGTCGCATCCCCAGCGCGAGTGCGGCCGCCAGCAGCGTCGAACGCAACGTCATGGCGCGTGCCAGATTGAGAAAGATATTGCCCTTGGCGGACCGGGATTGATCGGGGGTCTCGCCTCCTGCAGGCTGCGATTTGAAACGTGGCAGCCACGAGTCGCCGGGCCGCTCACGCAGGAACAAGGGGAGGCACATGATGGCCAGCAACAGGCCTACCTGAGTCAAGAGAGCGGCTCGCAGGCCATGTTGAGCAAACACCCATCCGAGACCCGCGCCTCCGACCATCGTGCCGAAATATGCAGAACCGTACATCAGCCCGTTGACGCGTCCCCGCTCGCGTTCATCCAGCAGATCGACGGCGAGCGCATCGACGGAGACATCCTGCAGCGATCCGAAGATGTTGTGAATCAGAATCATGGTCGCCAGCAGCGAAATGGCTTCGACCAGATTGGGAATGGCGATCATGGCGGCAATCGTGACGGCCATCAGCGTTTGCGCCAGCAAAATCCAGGGCCGCCGGCGACCCATCGAGCGAATCCCGAATCGATCAATGACTGGTCCCCAAACCCATTTGAAGGCCCACGGAAGCGTGACCATGGCTTTCACATGCCCGATGGCATCGACGCTCGCACCCTGCTCAGCCAGGTAAGAGGCCAAGGCCACCGTGACAAAGCCAAAGGGAATGCCCTGCGCAACATAGAGAGCGCAGAGCGTGACCAGTCTGAGACCGCGATGGTCAGCCAATGTCGCCGACAACGTCAACCTCTCAGAGTGCGCCAGGGGTACAATCAGGGACTGCAGCGTACAGGGCGCGGGTTGTCGGTCACAACCTGCGGGTAATGCGCCTTGCTTCGGAGGCGCCTCCTTTGGTTGTTGTTTGCCCTGAGCATTCTGCGATTCACTGGGGTGATCTCCATCCACCGACGATAACGGACGATTGAATGCCCAGTCTTTCAATTTGAACGGCGACCCACGACACCCTACGGTGCGGGTCGGCGTTGCCTCGGAAACGAGATCATCAACGTCCACCCCAATCTGCTCCGGTGCGACACCCTGAGGCATGGAGTCGCGACGCCGCTGTCGAGTTAACCGAGCTTTCCGGTCGAGAATCTCGGTAACCGACATGTCGGTACTCCTCAAGTATCTACAGGTGAGTTGAGCGATATCCGCTAACTGGCCTTGGTAAGATGCACTTGGGGATGCTTTCATGACTGACTCAACGTTCTCTGCAACTTGTCCGCGATGCGGCGCGCCGGCGACCGCAGCAGTTGCCGGTGACCTCTGCCCGGTATGTCTTCTCAAGCAGGTTGCATTGGGGACCGAGACCGACAGTCTCCCCATTGAGACGTGGGATCCTCCGACCATTGGCGACCTCGCAACGGCATTTCCGCAGCTGGAGATCATCGAGCTCATTGGTCGCGGCGGGATGGGCGCGGTCTACAAGGCTCGCCAGAAATCACTCGGCCGTTTCGTGGCGCTCAAAATCCTGCCTCCACGGCATGCGGCGAATCCCAGCTTCGCCGAGCGGTTCTCGCGGGAAGCTCAGGCGTTGGCGGAACTTAACCATCCGAATATCGTCACGGTGCATGACTTCGGACTGGGCGGCGAGTTCTATTATCTGATGATGGAGTTCATCGACGGCGTCAATCTGCGACAGGCGATGATGGCGGGTCGCATGTTCGTTCGGATAAGGTGGTTGGGCCGAGTGGAAGTGCATCCGCATCCGTCATTCTTGGTTCGGATGCTGGTTCCCCTTTGAGTGATGTCGGATTTTGCGCGGTGAGATCACCAGTGCCAGAGCAGATGGGATTCCAGGATGTCGGGGTTAATCTTGTTGACAGGGGCCACGGGCTATGTGGGGGGGCGACTGTTGTCGCTCCTGCAACAACGTGGCATCCCCGTTCGCTGCGTGACCCGGCGGCCTGAAGCATTGCGGGATCGGATCAACGCGACCACCGAGATTGTGCCGGGAGATGTCTTCGATCCCCAATCCCTGCAATCCGCATTCGAGGGAGTGGAGACCGCCTATTACTTCGTCCATTCGATGGGCGACAACCGCGACTTTGAATCCCAGGATCGGATCGCGGCGGAAAACTTTGCGAAAGCCGCCACACACGCCGGAGTCCGTCGCATAGTCTATCTGGGCGGACTCGGCAATCCCGACGAGAAGCTCTCGAAACACCTCCGCAGTCGACAGGAGACGGGAGACGTGTTGCGGGCCCACCACGCGCAAGTGATCGAGTTTCGTGCTTCGATCGTGATTGGTTCCGGCAGCCTGTCGTTTGAGATGATCCGGGCCCTGGTTGAGCGACTACCGATCATGATCTGCCCGCGCTGGGTGCAGGTGAAAGCGCAACCCATCGCCATCGAAGACCTGCTGACGTATCTCGTCGCCGCTCTGCAACTCCCGGCCACCGCTTCCCAGGTTTACGAGATCGGCGGTCCCGACCAGGTCTCGTATGGACAGATCATGCAGGAGTACGCCCGGCAACGTGGATTAACGCGGTGGATGATTCCAGTTCCTTTACTGACGCCCTACCTTTCCAGCCTGTGGTTGGGGCTTGTGACCCCCCTCTACGCGCGCGTTGGTCGCAAGCTGGTCGAAAGTCTGCGGAATCCGACGCTCGTGTCGAACAACCTATCTGAAGCCGTTTTCTCCGTGCGTCCTCGCAGCGTTCGCGACGCGATTGCTCGGGCACTCGTGAACGAAGATCGGGAATTTGCTGAAACCCGGTGGTCGGACGCGCTGTCATCGGCCGGTCAGTCGAAATCGTGGGGCGGTGACCGATATGGTTCGCGGCTCGTGGATTCGCGCACGATCACGGTGACTGTTCCTCCCGAACAAGCCTTCGCACCGATACGCCGGATCGGCGGTCGGACCGGCTGGTACTACGGCAACTGGTTGTGGTCGCTCCGCGGATTCCTGGACTTACTCATCGGCGGAGTGGGTGTCCGCCGCAGCCGGCGTGATCCAGAAAACCTGCATGTGGGCGAACCGCTCGACTTCTGGCGCGTCGAAGTTTTCGAGCCACCTCATCGACTGCGGCTGGAAGCGGAGATGAAACTGCCAGGTCGGGCTTGGCTGGAATTCGAGGTCAGTCCTTGCGAACAGGGAAGTACGATTCGCCAGACGGCGATTTTCGATCCCCTGGGACTGGCCGGACTAGCCTATTGGTACGCGATATACCCTCTGCACGAGCTAGTGTTCGGCGGCATGTTGAACGGCATCGCGACATCCGCTCGCCGATCCGCCGAACCAGCGACAACGTGGCAACCGAACATGCTTCGACAAGTCGCATGGTTGATCGGCTTCATCGCGGTCTGCTTCAGTGCGGCTGGTTTGGGAGCGGCCGTCACGGCGACATCCGTCGGCGGCTGGTACCAAACGCTGGCGAGGCCAAGTTGGAGCCCACCCGACTGGCTGTTTGGTCCAGTCTGGACCATGTTGTATTTGATGATGGCGGTCGCAGCCTGGCTCGTATGGCGTCGCCACGGATGGTTTACTGCTCGATCCGCGTTGACTTGGTTTGGCATGCAACTCGCACTCAACGTGCTTTGGTCGTTTGTGTTCTTCGGGCTCCAACGTCCGGGACTCGCCTTCGCCGAAATCATCGTTCTGTGGATGACCATTGCTGCGACGGCCAGCGCGTTTTTTGGCAAGTCAGCGGTTGCGTCCCTGCTTCTGACGCCCTATCTCGCCTGGACCACTTTCGCCGCTCTGCTGAACTTCGCGATTTGGAGAATGAACTTATGAATTCAACGTTGGCCACACTGGCAACCCGGACGTCCGCCCAGAAAAGTGCTGCCTTTCCGGACGTCCTGTGCGGCCAATTGTTTCGACGTGAGTGCCTAAAGGATTCGAGATGCAAAACTGGAAACTGTTCGCGATTGTGTTGCCTATTTTTCTGCTCATCGATTTGTTCTGGCTGGGCGTCGTCATGAAAGGTTTTTACAGCCAGGAACTTGGTGAGTTGGCCCGCCGGCAAGGAGCGGTTCTCGCCCCCCGTTGGGTCGCGGCCATCCTGGTTTATCTGCTGATTCCCGGCGGAATCGTAGTTTTCGTGCGTCCACTCCTGGGAGAAAACGGTACCGCCTGGCAGGCGTTCGGCTGGGGGGCGCTCTTCGGGCTGGTGCTGTATGGCGTGTACGACCTGACCAATCTCGCAGTTCTCGAAAAATGGACGGTAAGCATGACTGTAGCCGACATGACTTGGGGCTGCGTCCTGTGCGGCACGATCAGCGTTGTCATGAGGTTCGTGGATGGATGGCTGACGAAATGACTCACCACGATCTCTGACGACTGAACTGCCGAGCAAAGGACTT
>JANNSB010000320.1:0-3231 GCA_031402175.1 Planctomycetaceae bacterium | reverse complement strand
CGGATACTTGCAGGGGCATCGCTGCCTGCTGGCGTCGGCAGAATCTCAGGTGCTGAACGAACTCTGCAAAGATGATCGGTATCGGAGCGTCGCGGCGGGGTTTCTACCATTCGACCATCTCCCGGTGTTTCATCAACTGCGAAACAACGGCTACCGGTTCTCGGAGAATCTTGACCTGATCAAGGAAGACTTGCGGGCCGACATCGAGCGACACGGCATCGATACGCTGATTCTGTCGATGGCGACCGGTGCCAAAGTTCTGTGCTATGAACTCGCCGAAGAGCTGGGGATTCGCTGCATCGACTTCGGCAGCATGACCCGCGCCCTCACGTATGCGGGCAGCCCCGGCTACCACACGCATCGCAACTTCCACAATCCGTTTCTGTTTCGCGTGCCGATCGAAGTCTTTATGTCGGCACTGGAACGGGCGCATCCCGAATTGACGCCGGCACAGCTCCTGGCGAAAGCCCAGGCCCAGGTTCTGCTGGAACTGTACGACCTGCAGCCGTTCCGCTTCAACAACAGCGAAGCCGTCGCCGGCGCCGACATCGTGCGCACTCCCGAGGCGATGGCGAGATTTCGAAGTGCATTGCGCTGGCACACTGCCTTTTATCGATCACGCTGTGCTGGCGATCCCGAATGCCGGCGACTGCACCGCGACTTCCTCCAATGGCGGCGAAAGAAGGGAATCGGAGTCGATGGAGAAGTCTTCCAAGCGATTCTCGAGTGCAAGGCCATCGCTCGGAAAGTCATACGATCAGCGTTCTGGTTTCGGCGGAATTAGATAGAACCTCTCAAGTTGCAGATGTGATGCAGCACATGACCTCGCATATCACGGCACCCGCTCAGCCTGCTGCTGACTTACGTCCACTAGTCTCAGTGATTTCTCCCTGTTACAACGAGTCCGCAGCTTGCCGACTGTTTCTGGTTGAGTTGTGTAAGACACTTGACTCACTCACAGATTTCAGATTCGAGATTCTGATTGTAGACGATGGCAGCAATGATGACACGGTTGATCGACTAGTGGCATATGCTGCAGACGACCCTCGTTTGCGCATCATTGCGTTGTCTAGAAATTACGGTCACCAAGCCGCCCTGTCGGCTGGTTTGGATCAAGCGAGCGGAGCGGCTGCCATTCTGCTCGACAGTGACCTTCAGCACCCCCCAACTCTGATTCCAAGGCTTCTAGAGTCATGGGAGGCCGGAAGTGATATTGTTTCAGCAGTTCGAGTGCATACTGCTCAAGCCTCGATATTCAAGAACGCTACGTCACGGACGTTCTACCGCGTATTCAACATGCTCAGTGATACGCCGATTGTGAGTGGTGCCGCTGACTTTGTGCTTCTGTCTCGTCCGGCGTATGTCGCGCTCCGGAGTCTACCAGAACGACATCGATTTCTACGAGGCATGATCTCGTGGATTGGATTCAAGCGCGCCTACGTCGAGTACGAAGCGTCCGCACGAGTTGCAGGGAATTCCAAGTACACAACAGCGAAAATGATACGCTTAGCCGTAACCGCTGCCCTGTCCTTTTCGTCCATGCCTCTTCGGCTAGCAGGGCGCTTTGGAATCGCCTGCAGTCTGCTCGGGTTTGTTTATCTCGCGTACATTATCGGTCGCTGGGCGATTTATGGAGACCTTGTACCCGGCTGGGCCTCGACCATCGGAATCTGCCTCCTGCTAAGTGGAACTCAGCTCATCTTCATTGGAATAATTGGACACTACATGAGTTTGATGTTTGATGAAGCCAAGGGACGACCTGTCTATCTTCTTCGCGATGCTACGCGATCGGGTAGGTCTGCTGCTATGTGCGTTCGACCGCCGCAATCCAACGGAGCGAGGTTGGACTAAGTCATGGAACATCGGAACATTACCGACAAGGAATTTGATCATGACCGACTGGGTGAGGCCTTTACGTCTGCCATTTCAGCCTATGATACCGAGCGCCGTGTCAACGTGCTTGTAAACACGTTTCTGCAACATCTTGATCCGACGGGACTGCGTGCTTTGGATGTTGGCTGTGGATATGGTCACTTTAGTGCAGCGCTTCTGGGGAAAGGATTTGATGTCACTGCTGTCGACATCGGACCGCATTTAGTTAATGCAACGCGGAACCGAGTTGGCTGTCGTGCTCAGGTGGCTGACGCGATGACCCTGTCTCAGGAGATGGGATGCAACTCATTTGATCTCGTCGTTTCGTCGGAGTGTATCGAGCACACACCGAACCCGTCGCGCGTAATCGGCGAGATGGCAAGGACGTTAAAGCCGGGTGGTTGGCTCTCATTGAGCACGCCGAATGTCCTGTGGTGGCCAGTTGTAGCTGCGGCCTCAAAGCTGCGGCTCCGTCCTTTCGATGCCCTCGAGAATTTCTCGACGTGGCGAGGCCTTCGAAAAACTTTTGATGAGAACGGAATTGATGTCATCAAGGAATATGGCCTTCATCTATTTCCATTTCAGTTTGGGCTTCACCGTCTATCAAAGTATATCGACCAGCGAGCTCAATTTTGTCGGCAGTTGATGATTAATATTTGTTTGCTTGGCCAGAAACGGAAGGCCGCAGCTTTCGATGCGAACGTGGGTGCGGCTGCGAATTCAACAACAAGTGGATAGTACGAGTCATTATCCGTCGTCAATGACCGTAACGCCTCATATGGTTCCTACCAATGATCGCGGCAGCGGTGCAGCCGCTGCAGTATTTGTGTTGAGCTTTGTTATCCATGCGCCATTTGTACTATTGACAGTCGGCGAGCAAGATCAAGCAAGGCTTATCTATACCGCCGCGATTGCTGGCGAGAACCTGTTGTGGGATACCTCGAGTTATCTGCCCCGCACGTCGCCCCTTCCGCTCCTGGGAATTGCAAGTGTTGTAGAGATGGGATTCCCGCTATCGAAGCTTCCTGTCGCGATGAACATCGCGAATCTTGTCTTTGGGGCAGCTGCTAGTGCGGTCGGTTACTTGCTTGTGAAAAACTTACTCAATGCTGAGGCAGCATGGATGACGATCCTAATTGTCAATTGCTTCCCGGCGTACTGGATTTCTCATCTTTATGGGATGCCGCATTTGCCCGCGTTCTTGCTTTTGCTTATTTCCTGCAGTTGTTTTGTTGCAGCAAGCTCGCGGGAGGTGGGTGTGATATGCTTCCTCGCTGCGGCAACCGTCGCCATGTGTCTTGCGGTCGCGACGAAAGCGGATGTCGTGTTGTGCAGTGGGTGTTTCATGGGTATTGCAGT
>JANNSB010000319.1:0-20342 GCA_031402175.1 Planctomycetaceae bacterium | reverse complement strand
CGTGAGCCTGCAGTTCGAAAACACGCAGGAGGCCCGCGAGTTCTACCAACAGTCCAACGATATCTGCGAGCGCCTGGCGACGGACGATCCGACGAGTGCCGAGGCGCAGCGTGATCTGGCGATCTCGTACTCGCATCTGGGAGACGCGAGCCGGCAGTTCGGCGAGTTGCAGGAGGCCCTCCAATTTTACCGGCGAGGACTGGAAATAGCCGAGGCGATGGCGGCGGCTGATCCGAACAATGCAGAGGCGCAGCGGGATCTCATGGCCTCCCATTACAAGCTCGGTGCGACCTCGCAGGCACTCCTCGATTATGACACCGCCACGGAACACTACACTATCGCGATCGCCATATTGGACCAGATGATCGTCAACGGTGAGAAAGTCATCCAATCGCAACAAGAACGCGAGACCGTCGCGAATGCACTCCGCATGGTCGAACGCGAGGCCGCTCACGCCCGCGCCGCTCTCGACGACTGGGACACGTTCATCAGCCGGCCCGGAGCACGATCAAAGTTGTCGCTCCGCATCACACAACTCGCCGGCGCTGGCCGGTTCGACGAAATTCCCCAAACTGCCGCGATGTTGCGCTCGCTTGATGCCGAGAACCCCGACAACCTCTACAACGCCGCCTGCGGCTACGCCCTGTGCGCGAATGCGATTCAAACGGCCGATAGAGCCGATCTGACGGCCGACCAACAGGCCCAACGGCAGGAGAACATCGACCTGGCCCTCGCCTGCCTCCGCGAATCAATCGCCGCCGGCTGGACCGACTTCGACCACATGCAGCAGGATCCCGACCTCGCCGTCCTCCGCGAGCTCTCCGAGTTCCAAGCCCTGCTGCCCACGCCATCGCCACCGCAGGCGGAGTAACAGCCGATCCGCGAACCTGCTCCGGTGTGTTCGACGAAATGAGAACTACAGAGTGCCGCGTCAGCATGGATTCGCGATTCGCACTCACTCAGAGCTGTTGGTCCGACTATCGATCAATGTCATGCACGATCAACGGCTGGCCTGCGATTCGCCCAGACAGGAATGTCTGGGCCACCTGACATTGAACGATCGACGAACCACTATCGTGTCGCGACGGAACCGTCAGTTCGTCATTGGGACCGATTCCGATTCGTGCAGATAGCTGAGATCGACCGGGTAGTTCCGCCAGCGGATCGAGTAGTACTTTTCGAACCAGTCCTGGATGCCCTGCTCCATCTCCTGGTCGTAGTCGGGGGTGACATGCAGCGTCTTGCCGGTCAGCACCTCGCGGATGTCCCCCTGATCCACCAGTAGCCGGCCGGACTTGATGACGAGACGAGGCAACTCGAACATGGTTTCCTTGTTCTCGTGCGGCGTATAGATCGTGATATCGGCATCGGCCCCTGGTCCGAGATGTCCCTTGTGCTTCAGGCCGAGAATTCGCGCGGGGCCGGCACGCGTGATGATCGCGATCTCATTCAACGTGTACTCGCGAGTCAGATCGAACAATTGCGATCGCTCGCGCACGAGGGGATGGCAGGTCTTGAGTATGTCCTGACGGTAAGTACGGTCCATCAAGAGCCGGATGATCTGCGGGTAGGCCAGGAATGATCCGCCGTTCGGATGATCGGTGCTCATCACCACGCGCCACGGATCCTCGACCAGCAGATACCATTCCAGCCCGATGGCCCATTGCAGGGCATGGACGAGGGATTTGTTCTTGTATTTGATGGGAGTGATACCGCAGCCCGATTCCATTTCGGTGTCGCCGCTGAACCACTTTCCGCCATAGACCTTCGAGAGGTAATACCCCAGGGGTCCGTCGCCCGTCATGCTGGTCGTCTCGCCGAAGAGGACTTGCCCGACGTCGATGGTGAGATTCGGATGCGAATTGACGTATTCGGCGAGCGGCGCCACTTTGCTGTTGAATGTGTTTTCGTCGGCATCACCCCCGCCGTAACTGTGAAACTGGGCGTGCGTGATGTGTCCGCGAAAGCCTTCCAACGCCTGCATCGTCTCCAGCGTTGTGGTCCAATTGCCCGGCATGCCGAGATTATTGCAGTGAATGTGCACCGAATGCGGCAAGTGAAGCTCGTCCACCGCGCGAGCCACCCCCTGAATGATCTGTAACGGTGTCACTTCGAAGTGATCGACCTTCTGATGCAATCCACTGACGTTGCCGGCTTGATGAGACTTCCAGACTTCCACCCCTCCCGGATTGACGAGCTTCGCGGCAAAGCCTTTCGTCGATGCGAGCAGCCAGCCGACGAATGCCTTCAGCCGCTCCGGTTCGTTGCGCTGGAGGGACTGCATCACATAGTGATTGTTCCCCATCAGCACATAGAATCCCTTGTCGATGCAGGGGGTGTCTTCGAATTCCTCATGGGCATGCCGGGCACCCAGCGGGGGAATCGCGGCATCGAACGCCGTGGTGTAACCGAGTCCGATATATTTGTAGCCGGTGGCGAACGTGCTGGGGACGCTGCCCAGGGTGCCGCTGTGCGTGATGTTCGTGCGGTGCATCTGCTCCCCTTTGCGCTTTTCCTCGGGGCGCATCTTGCGAGCGACGTTGACCTTTGGCCCGGCGATATGGCAGTGCATATCGATGCCGCCGGGCATCACGACCAGCCCGGCAGCGTCGATGGTCTTCGTGGGCGCCACGCTCGGATCGGTGGGAGGATCCACGATCTTGCCGTCGGCGATCCATAGATCGCGCACCAGCCCGTCGATACCATTGGCTGGATCGTAGAGAGTTCCGCCAGAAATCTTGGTGTACTCGGTCAACATCGGAATCCGCGGGCACAGCCAGTTGAACCCGGCTTGGAAAGAGAGTTAGCCCGTCACGCCGACCAACGCCTTCACGCGCCGCTCGATCTGGCTGAGGACTTCAAAATCGCTGGGGTTGGGTGATTCGCACGACGGACGCAGTGGAATGGGGACGTCGTCCATGCGATACACCGTTCCCCCGGTATGGATGCCATACGTCGCGACCGTGAACGCCACCGCGGCCGCCCGCGTCGTGGGAGTTTCCTTGGTGTCGAGCGCGATGAAAGGAATCGTCGCCAAATGCCGCCGCGCGGGTTCCGAGAAATTCGCCATCGGATCGCACGCGATCGTCATGCCGCTATCGGCTTCTCCGTTGGCGAGAGTGTCTGACGTAGTGTATTCGCCGGGATTGAACCGGGGATACCCGCGAGAATGATTGACGCCGAACGGGTAACCGGTCCGCCAGGCAACGACATTGTCGGCCCCGGTGACATTTCCATGACCGCGGTTCGGCTTCGCGACAAATCGGGTATAGGCATTCATGTCGCGCGTCAGTGCCAGCAGCGCCTCGCTGTTGGCGTGCTTGCCGCGTGTCATGGTGAGTCCCATGCCGAAGAAGATCACGCCGAACTTGGCGGCCTTCATGCGCTGCATCAAATCCTGCCAGACGGTCAGTTCGACGCCCGTATCGTGCTGGACTTGAACAGGGTCCAGATCAACTCCCTTGGCCAGTGCTCGCAACGTCCACAAGCCTTCAAAATCCGCGCGGGGCTTGATTTGAATAAAGATGTCGGCAGCCTTCGCGCTCTTTGTCTTGCGCACGTCGACGATCACGCAGGTGCGATCCTTGCGGCCATTGGGCACGAACATCCCCTTCGGCATCAAACTGTACTTCGTGAAGTGCCGGGGATGGCTCTCGGCGGGATTCGATCCCCAGAACATGATCATGTCGCCGCGATTCATGACCTCGCCCAGCGAACAGGTGACCTCCCCCACTCCCTGAAACGCCATGCCTGATGGACCGTGGCAGACGCTGGTCGTCGTGTCGATGGTGCCATTGATCCAGTCGGCGATGCTGACCGCCACGCGCTGGGCCTCGCACGGGGAATCGCTCAGACCATAGATGATCGGGTATTTTCCAGTGACGAGGATGTCGGCGGCGCGGTCATACCCCGCATCGAGAGAGGCCGGCTGACCGTCGATCAGGCAACTCGGGCGATCCTCGGTCTTGTGATTCAGGAACCACGCCTTGCCGAGCACGCAGGCGCGCTTCGCTTCCACAATGTGGTTGTTCTTAACGGTCAGGTCGATGTCGTCGCAGACGCACCCGCAAAACGTGCAGGTGGCATCCTGAATCACTTTGAGTGATTCCTCGACGGCAGGGGCCTCACCGGGAGCAGCAACGGCAGCACTCATTATCTTATGATCCGATCGGAAAAAAAATGACGATAACGGTCGGTGCAGCTTAACACACATGGCAACCGCGACCAACGCCTGTCCCACGATCAGGTACTGGCGGGCCGGGCCAACACATCCAGTTCCACGTCGATGCCCTTGCTGGTGGGCATGCCGGAGCCATGCGTGTCACCACCCATCAGTTTGCTCGAGACATCTCCATAGGCGATGAACAGCAGCCCCACGGGAAGTTCATCACCTTTGGAGGGGACGACACAGACCTCGACTTGTCCGTGCTCGCTGGTGAGCCGCACTCGATCACCCTTGGTCAAACCGAGCCGAGTCATGTCGCCGGGCGCAACCTGTAGCGAATTGATCTCCCGCTGGTACTTCTCCAGGAACTTTCCCTCGCTGATGCCACATCCCTGATCGGCGGTTCGGCCGGGAATGAGAATGAAGGTTTCGCGCATGACGCCTTTCAAATCAAAGTGAATCCTCAATCCAACCGTCCGAACTCCAGCCACGCGCTGTGTTATAGGCACGGACCAAAGCCGACAGTCGTTCCGCCGATAGCTGAGCACGAGCGTCGTCCGGCAAAGCCTGCTGCAACATCCGGTCGGGTAAAGTGTCTTCGGCGGGAGTCCACCCGGCAAGGATGTTGAATCGCTTCTTGGCGGTGACGATGCGCCGGGCGGTTTGACGCAGTTCTTCCGCAGTAACGTCCCACCCGGTTACCAAACGCAGGATCTCGGCGGATTCCTCGAAGAAGTCGGTGAAGACGCCCCGTAGGAATTTGCACAAGATCAACGAATCCATCAAGGCCGCCTTGTCTTCCGTTTCGACGGCCAGATGCGCCGACTCCGGTCCCACGTTATATCGGTCCACGGCTTCGGAGAAGTCGACCTCATAAGCGCCGGAACGATTGTGATCCGCTCCGCGCGTCCCCACCGCGAAACCGAGCGCCATGGTCTGCAGGCCGCGCGGATCGTAGCCGGGGATCTCCAGTCCTTTCACTTGCGGGGCGAACGCGATCGAATCGTGCCCGATCTCATGTGCCATCCGCCGGCTGCCGAGGGCCAGCAGGCGGCCGATGCCTTCGCCGGTCACGATCAGCTCGAGTCCTCTCAACAGGGCGGACCCGTCTCCGAACCGCAACCACGGTTCAGCGAGCAGTCCGCGCTCCACGCATTCCATGGCGAACGCAATCGTTCCGCCGGCGCTGATCGTGTCCAACCCCAGGTCGTCACAACGGCGGCAGGCTTCCAGGACAGCTTCCGGATCGTCGATGCCGCACAATGGGCCGAGGGCAAACAGATTCTCATACTCCAGCCGTACTGAGCCGTTGCCGTCTTTCAGTTCGTAAAGGTGCTCGCAGCCGATCGTACAGGCAGCGCACGATGACCGAGTTCGTGTTCTCGCGACGCTGAGTTCTTCCGGCGAAATCGCTGCCGCAGTGGCAAAGCTTCCCTGCTGAAAATTACGTGTCGGCAGCACGTTCAATCGATTGAACGTGAGCAAGTTCGACGCCGTTCCCAGTTCGCGGTACTTGGCCGTCGCCGGACCAAACGATTTTTCCGATAGCTGTCGAGCAAGATCGACCAGCGCCGGCGTGTCGGCCCAGTGAGGTCGATGCGTGCCGCGCACGGCAATCGCCTTGATGTTCTTCGCTCCCAACACCGCCCCGCTGCCGCCGCGACCGGCATGCCGGCCGTCGTGCGAAATCGTGGCAAAGCAAACCAACCGCTCTCCAGCCGGACCGATCGTGGCGGTTTGAAACTCCGTTCCTAAGCGCTCGCGCAGGCTGCGTTCCGTATCACCCGTGGAAAGCCCCAGGAACTCCGCTGCCGACTCCAAATGAACTCGGTCGTCGTCAATGACCAGGATGGAGGGTTGCGGCACTTTGCCGGTCAACACAATGGCATCGTGACCCGTCTTCTTGCCGGCCAAGGCGAAGCCGCTGCTGGCCAGCGAATCGTTGATGCGTTGCGTGAGCGGACTTTTGGAGACGACCGCGAACTTGGCCGATGTCGTCAGTGGACTGCCGACCAGCGGGCTGAAGACGAACGCCAGCGCCGCCGCCGGCGAAAGGGGATCGACAGCGGCGACTCCCTCTTTCAGCAGCAGGGCCACTCCCAGGCCGCTGCCGCCGAGATGTTCTCTCAAGAACGGTTCTTCCAGTGCGACCCGTTCCGCGGCTCCGGTCGTCAAGTCGATCCGCAAGTAGCAGCTATGGTAACCGGGGATCGGGGATGACATGGAATCGATTGTGTCCGTTCTCGACCGTTGACGCCATGCGTTTGGCAAACGGGCTGTCGCAGTTCGACCAAGGCAGCATCAGCCACCGGCATCCAACGGCAACAACAATACCGTATCCCCTTTGGATAGCCTGGTCTCTGGTCCCGTCACAAATCGCTGCCCGCTCAAATTGGCCGTGAATCCCGGCCGCAGTCTTCGTCCCGCGATGCACGATTCGGCCAACAAAGGGAACCGTCCGGCCAGGTCGGCCAGCACATCGCCCAGGCACTCACCCTCCGCGGTGGTTCGAGCCACGCCGGCTCGCGCTCGCGCGATTCCAAATAGCTCGACCACAACCTCCATCGCGCAACGCCCCTGGATGGAATCAACTTCCGACCTGCCCAATGATACGATGGCTCCTGAGCAGCGGCAATCACCTCTCGCCGGTGGGAGCCCGCATTATTGAACATCGATTGCCATTCGCCTGGACTCCTTTCGGTCATGACGGTCCCCGAATCCTCGTTGCCTGATTCCGATGTCCGAATGCGGGGTTTCGCTCGGCGGACCACGGTCGAAGCCGCGATCGCGTGGATTGACTCGGCGGTGCCACCGTTTCATTCGCTGCCCACGCTGCAGGTTGCGTTGTCAGGCGCTGCAGGTTGCATACTGGCGGCGGATGTCATTAGCCGCATCAATGTTCCCGGCTTCGCGCGTTCCATGATGGATGGGTTCGCCGTGCGGGGAGAAGACACGTATGGCGCCACGGCCTACAATCCGCTGCCATTACGGATTTGCGGAACCTGTATGCCCGGTTCGCCTTTTCCTGGAACGCTCGCATCGGGCGAAGCTGTGCGGATCATGACGGGCGCGCCGTTGCCGGCAGGGGCCGATGCCGTGTTGCCGGTCGAGCAGACGGAAGTCGATGGGCCTCAAGTGCTCGCCAGAGGCGAAGTGTCTGCGGGAAAGCACGTCGCTCAAGTCGGAGAAGATATCCGCGCGGAGGAGTGCGTGTTGACCGCGGGCCGCTTCCTCCGACCGCAGGATCTGGGCGTCTTGTCCTCCATCGGAATCGGCCAGGTTTCGGTCGTGCGGCGACCTCGCGTCCGCATTTTGATCACCGGCAATGAACTGTTGCCGGCGGGCACTCCTCCCAAAGGTTTTCGAATCGCTGACGCGAATGGGCCGATGCTGAATGCCCTGGTGTTGCGCGACGGTGGCGATGTGATGGCCTGTGACATGATCGCGGACGACCCACAGTCGATCCGCGAGGCACTGCTTTCTCCCGCAGACATCGTCCTGGTCTCGGGCGGATCCAGTGTTGGGCTGGAGGACCACGCCCCCAGGCTGCTGGCGGAAGAAGGTGAACTGGCCGTGCATGGAATCGCCATGCGGCCCAGCAGTCCGGCTGGCTTCGGGCGCATGTCCGGCCGGCTCGTCTTCCTGCTCCCCGGCAATCCCGTCTCGTGTCTGTGTGCCTACGATTTCTTTGCGGGCCGGGCGATTCGTGCTCTGGCGGGGCGCTCGACCGACTGGCCCTATCGGCAGGTTCGTGGAACGCTGATGCGAAAGCTGGTTTCCACGGTGGGGCGTGTCGACTATGCACGCGTGAGACTAGACGACGGTGAGGTGGAACCGCTTGCCATAAGCGGTGCCTCCATCCTCAGTTCCACCACGCGGGCAGATGGATTTGTCATCGTTCCCGCAGACAGTGAAGGTTATCCGCCGGGTGCGGAAGTGAACGTGTTCCTGTATGGCTGACCGCATGTCTGACCAAGAACAGTTTCTCGATGTCATCGATCGCGACGAGGCAGAAACGCGGTTTCGTAATGCGCTGTCACTAGCCCCCTTGGGTGCGGAAGTGGTCCCGCTTATTGAATGCCTGGGCAGGTCGTTGGCCGAGGATGTGTTCGCGCGAGTTGATGTCCCCTCCTTCGACCGATCGAACTTCGATGGGTTCGCCGTTCGCGCGAGTGATACGTTTGGCGCCAGTGAGATGTCTCCCCGGAAAGTGCGGCTGCAGTCGGAGTCGCTCGATGCCGGTACTCCTTCCACGGGGTTTCTCGCGGCCGGAGAAGCCATCGCCATTGCCACGGGTGGAATGCTGCCGCGCGGGGCGGATGCAATCTTGATGATTGAGTATTCCGAAGTCAGACACGACGAACTCTTCATTAGCCGGGCAGTGACACCAGGATTCGGCATCACTTTCACCGGCACCGACATCGCCCGCGGAGAAACCGTATTGCGAGCGGGAACCGTGTTGACCAGTCGTGAAACCGGAGTCCTAGCGGCGATTGGCGAGGATCGAATTGCCGTCTGGCGGCGTCCGCGAGTCGCGATCATCTCGACGGGCAATGAGATCATTCCGCCTGGGGAACCAATGCGGCCGGCGGCGGTGTACGACTCGAATTCACAGGTGCTGGCGGATGCCGTTCGAGAACTGGGTGGGATACCACGTTTTTGGGGGATCGTTCGGGATAATGTTGCAGCGCTGCGGTCCATGCTGCGGGCAGCGCTTGTCGAATCGGACCTGGTGCTGTTGTCGGGCGGCACCAGCAAGGGGAAGGGTGACCTGTGTTATCGCGTCGTCGAAGAACTGACTGATCCCGGCATCGTGGTGCATGGAGTGGCCCTGAAGCCGGGCAAGCCCTTGTGCCTGGCCGTCACCGGAGGGAAACCGGTGGTCATTCTGCCTGGGTTTCCCACGTCGGCGATTTTTACTTTCCACGAATTCGTGGCTCCGGTGCTCCGTATATTCGCGGGACTTCCCGTTGAACTGCAGGAGACAGTTCCCGCGACTCTGGCGCTGAAAACCAATTCGGAAGTCGGTCGCACGGAGTATCTGCTGGTTGGTCTGGTGAAAACGGAACAGGGGCAGACGGCTTTTCCGATGGGCAAGGGATCGGGATCCGTCACGACGTTCAGCCGGGCGGATGGCTTTGTCACCATCCCTCGACACACCGAGATCGTTGAGGCGGGACACGAAGTCCAGGTGCGTCTGCTCGGCCGCGGATTGCAGATTGCCGATTTGGTTGTGATCGGCAGCCACTGCGTCGGGCTCGATTATCTGTTGTCGCAGCTCCAGCGGCTTCAGATCACATCAAAGCTCCTCAAAGTTGGAAGTTCTGCCGGCCTCCTGGCGGCTAAGCGCGGCGAATGCGACATCGCGGGAGTTCATCTGCTCGATCCGGAATCGGGAGAGTACAATCGCCCCTTTCTTACGGACACGGTCGAATTGATTCCTGGCTACGGGCGATCGCAGGGCATTCTCTTCCGGCGCGGAGATGCTCGATTCGAGGGCCGGACGATCGATGAAATCATTGCGGCCGTGACGCATCGCGACGAATCCAGTTGTGTGATGGTCAATCGTAATCAAGGCAGTGGCACGCGGATTCTCACCGATCGGCTGCTCGCCGGCGCGAAGCCGCCGGGTTACGCGGTGCAACCCAGCAACCATAACGCTGTCGCGGCGGCGATCGCTCAAGGCAGGGCCGACTGGGGGCTGGCGATCAAATCGGTCGCGGAGGCGAATGACCTGGGATTTCTGCCGTACCAGGAGGAGCGATACGACTTCGTCATCCCGAAGTCGCGCCGAGATCGTCTCTCTGTGCGAGCCTTTGTCGACTTGCTCAGCGAGAAGGCGACCCGGCGGAAGCTGGCTGAATTAGGTTTTTCGTGTGACTGATGGCCGTCGTCACGCGCATTCACTCCGTCAAACCTGCAGCGTCACCTGAGAGTCACTCCTCTCCTTTGCCGCCAATCGGCGACCGCGATCATGACGAAAAATGATCTCCCCTTTGCCCAGCGCTACGAAGTCCCCGCGATAGAAGTCGAAATCGACCGCCAGTATTGATTCGTCGATACATAGTCCTTTCGACCGAACCTCGCGCAAGAGCATCGACATAATGAGCGGGCGATGAGTGACTGCGTAACGAAAACTCGGCAGCAGCGGAGGCGGGTTGGAACCCAACAGGCCAATCGTGCCCCGCCGCATGCCGGCACCCGGCCGGATGCCGCATTCACCGAAGGCGAGCACCGTGCCCGCGATCATGTTGAAGCCGATCATGTCACCGGTCGCTCCACCGACTGCGATCAAGCCGCGTCGCATCGTCAGTCCGATTTCATTGCCGGCATTGCCGTCGACAATGATGGTGCCGCCCGTCATCCCCTTGACGGATCCTCGATAGGCCGCACCGAGAAGATGGCCTGCATTTCCGCGAACGTGAATGAATCCTCCGTGCATCTCCGCTCCGGTCCAGCCGCCGGAATTCCCCTCGACACGAATCTCTCCACCACGCATTTCGCTGCCCACATGCCGTCCCGCGGGACCGAGAACTTGGATCCGACCACTGGTCATGTGAGCGCCGATCCAATGCACACCTGAAAGATCTCCCTCGAACTCAAACTGTTTGTCGCCGGCGTCACCGGTCACGCGAAACATCTCCGCGAGCGGAATCTTGCGGTTGCCGTGAAAAATCTCGAAGCGTTCGATTTCCGCGAGCGACTTGTCGCAGGCCCAATCCGGAGTCAGTCCTTCAATTTCGACGGGAACTTGTGTCTCGCCGTGATAGCTCAGTTTCAGGGGCATGAACCGTTGATTTGCGAGGACGTTCTACAGGGGGCCGGTACATTCAATGCGGTCGATGCTGCAAACTATCCAGGGGACACCTGGTGTGCAACTGCCTGCAGCCATCGATCAGTCCATATCGAGCCGCCTGCGGCGTGAATGCGATTCAATCGCAATTGCCTGAAGCAGTGGACATGATATGTCCACATGTTTGTGGGCAGTAACGTGTCAGTCACGAATGCTGAGGTGCGGCATGACAGTGCGAAAACGCTCGCGGCTTAAGGTCACGCCGAGGGCCAAGGTCTGGTTCGAGCTTGACGGCGAGTACGCGTTCGGCCTCGGCATCTGCCGCATTCTGGAAGCCGTCGATGAGACCGGTGCGATCAAAAGCGCGGCTGCCTCGCTGGGCAAAAGCTACAGACACGTCTGGTCGAGGATCAAGGAGGTCGAGCAAACGCTGGGTGTGCCGCTGGTCGAAACGCAAGTCGGCGGCACCGGCACCCGCCGCAGCGCTCTGACGGAGCCGGCCCGCAAACTGATCACTCAGTTTCGCGAACTCCGCGAGCAGGTGTTCGCGCTGGTGGAGGAACGATTCGCGAAGCAAGTGGAGTCGGCGGTGCGTCCCGCGCGGAAGGGGCGATAGTCGCCTTTCGCTCCGCGAAAGACCGTAGCGGCGGCTGTCCCCAGCCGCCGAGACCGAAGGAGACGACCCGCCCCTTGTTGTGACTCAACGACCGGATGACGTCTACTGGAGTTGCCCCGTGTCTGGGGACAGACACGGCTACAAAATCGGACAGCCTCTCCGCGAAAGGCGACGAAGTTGCGGCCTCCGCCGGGAATGCTACGATGCTTTCAAATCGCATGCACGTGCCATTTGAGTCGCGTTCGAGGCATCCCTCAGTATGACCCCTTCGCTGCCGATTCATCCCTGTTTGTCGGAAGCATCACGCGTGCGCGCCGTGACGGCGAACGAACGCATGGCGCTGACGCCCGCCAAATCGCACTGGAGGCGGGGGTTCACCTCGAATCGCTCGGCGGCACCGAGGACGGCGTGATCGGCGCGCTGGCCGCAGTCGGATGCGGGTCACGTTGCGCTCAGCGGAACACTCCGGGGCAAACGGCTCGGCAGCCGGAAGGGATATCATTCACGGGCCGATAGCTGCGACCACCGTTCGTAGGACTCACTCAGTTCCACCGCGATTGTTTCCAGCCGGCGGGTGGCGTTGGCAATGTCGGCCGCGGGTTGTTTGAAGAAGGCAGCATCCGCCATCTGGTTGTGCAGCCTCGCCTGTTCCTGTTCGAGAGCTTCGATCCTCTCCGGAATCGCTTCCAACTCCCGCTGTTCTTTGTAACTGAGTTTGGACCTTACGTCGGCTGGGGGAAGCTCCGAAACTGACTGCCGGGTCAGGTCGGGCGATGTCTGCACCGCGGACTGCTGCGCATCCCGCTGCCGGACGAAATCGTCGTATCCGCCGTCGAATTCGTGAATGTCTCCGTCTCCTCCGACGAAGATCGTGCTGGTGACGACGTTGTTGAGGAACGCCCGATCATGGCTGACAAGCAGCACTGTTCCCGAGTAGTCGGTCACGAGTTCTTCGAGGAGTTCCAAGGTTTCGGCATCCAGGTCATTGGTTGGTTCGTCCAGCACCAGCAGGTTGGACGGTCGCTTGAAGATCCTGGCCAGCAGCAGTCGATTCCGTTCCCCTCCCGACAGGAATCGGACAAGCTGGCGGGCACGATCGGGTGTGAATAGAAAGTCCTGCAGATAACCGTAAATGTTCCTCGACTGGCCGTTGATCGTCAGCGTTTCCTGACCCTCGCCGACATTCTCGACGACAGTTTTCTCTTCATCGATCTGCTCGCGCAGTTGATCGAAATAGATGATCCGCAGATTGGTCCCCTGACGGATTGTCCCGGTCGTCGGCTGCAACTCTCCCAGGATGAGCTTCAACAGCGTGCTTTTCCCGGAGCCGTTGGGGCCGATAATGCCAATCTTGTCTCCACGGCTGATCAATGTGGAGAAGTCGCGAACAATCGCGTGATCGCCATACGCGAACGAGACTTGCTTCATCTCCATCACGAGCTGACCTGACTGATCAGCCGTGCCGGCCTGCATTCGCACGCTGCCGATCCGTTCGCGGCGCTGGCTGCGTTCCTTGCGCAAAGCCTTGAGGGCGCGCACTCGACCTTCGTTGCGGGTGCGGCGGGCTTCAATTCCTTTTCGGATCCAGACTTCCTCGACGGCCAGTTTCTTGTCGAACAGTTCGTTCTGTTTCTCTTCGGCATCCAGATGCAACTGCTTGCGTTTGAGAAATGTGTCGTAATCACAAGTCCAGTCGAACAATCGCCCCCGATCGACTTCGAGCATCCGTTGGGCCAAAGACTGCAGGAAGGTTCGGTCGTGCGTGACGAACAGCAATGCTCCGTCGTAGTTCTTGAGAAACCCTTCGAGCCAGGTGATCGACTCGATATCGAGATGGTTCGTGGGTTCATCGAGAAGCAGGATGTTGGGATCATGGACCAATGCGCGGGCCAGCAGGGCGCGGCGCTTCATGCCCGAAGAGAGCGTGGCAAACGTCTTCGCTCCATCGATCTCCATACGCGACAGCACACGGGCCACGGCCTGGTCCGCTTCCCATTGATGGGCCGGATCGGGGTCGGTTTCGTATCCCTCGGCAACCAGTTCCGCGACGCTTTGACCCTCGGCGCCGGCGGGAACCTCCTGAATCAGCCGGGCAATCCGCAGCTCGGGGGCGTGCAGCACTTGTCCATCATCGGGAGGGATCTCGCCGGCAATGATCTTCATCAACGTCGACTTGCCGGCTCCATTACGACCCAACAGGCCGATGCGTTCACCGCGATCGATTTCCAGATCGACGTGGTCCAGCAGCGGTGTCCCGCCCCATGTGAATGAGACGCCCCGCAGACTCAACAACGGCATCAATTCCTCCAGATGAACGCTTCCTCAAACCGGAGGGGAAGTCTAACGCAAGGATGCAATCGGCACACGTTGCCCGGCGCCGCTGCTGAACGAGTGACGAACCCATCCAAGTCTGCACTGGTGTGACTTGCCGGAGTGACCTTGTGGGCCTGCCGCCTTGACTACGCGGCGGCGGCTTGGCGTTGCGGCTGCACGGCGTGTTCGGCCTCGTAGATGTAGTCACGCGTGATCGGCACCGCCGCGCGCTGCTTCGCCAACTGCATCTGGAAGACCATGCCGCTGCCGTGGCTGAAGACCATCTCGGCGCAGGCCAGATAGAACTCCCACATGCGGCAGAAGCGTTCGTCATACAGTCGGGCGGCCTGCGCGCGATTGGCTTGAAATCGCTCGCTCCAGGCGCGAAGCGTCTTCGCATAGTGCAGGCGAAGGATCTCCACATCAGCCACCCAAAGTCGTTGCCGCTCGGTCGCGGCAAACACTTCCGACATCGAAGGAGTGTAGCCGCCGGGGAAGATGTACTTGCGCAACCAGGGCCCGGTCGTGCCGGGAGGGCTCATGCGGCCGATCGAATGCAGCAGCATCACGCCTTCATCCGTGAGCAGGTCGTTGACCTTGCTGAAGAACTCCTCGAAGTGTCCCGCGCCGACGTGCTCAAACATGCCGACGGAGACGATGCGGTCGAACCGCTCGGTGACATGACGGTAATCGATCAGTTCGAACCGGACGCGGTCGGAAAGTCCGAGCGCCTTGGCCCGCTCGACCGCTACCTTGTGCTGCTCGACCGAGAGCGTCACTCCCAGCACTTCGACATCGGCCTGCGCCGCCAGGGAAAGAGCCAACCCGCCCCAGCCGCAGCCGATATCGAGCACCTTCTGCCCCGGCTCCAACAGCAGCTTGGCCGCGAGGTGCCGTTTCTTGTTCCGTTGCGCCTCTGCGAGCGAATCGTTCTCGCCGGCGAAGTAGGCGCACGAGTATTGCAGGTCGTCGTCGAGGAAGAGTTCGTACAGGTCGCGTGACAGGTCGTAGTGATGGGCGACATGGTCCTGCGCGCGGCCCACCGGATTGTATTGCTGCAGCGAGCGCAGCGTGCGTGAGATCTTTCGCAGCACAGCTTGCAGCGGGTACGTTCCCAGCGAAAGCCGGTTGACATTGAACAGGTGCAGAAAGTCGTACAGCGTCCCTTGCTCGAACGTGAGCGTGCCGTTCATGTAGGCTTCACCCAGGCTGAGGTCGGGGTTGAAGAACAGCCGCCGGTGGAGCGCCACGTCGTGCAGGCGGAGCGATACCTCGGGCCCCGGTGTGCCGCCGAACAAGTGTCGCCGCCCGTGCGCATCGATGACGATCAACGTGCCGATTCGCACGAAGCGTCGGAACATGTGCGAGAGAAGGAACATCCTGTTTCCTCCCAGAGTGCTTTGAAACCGGCGGAGCGTATAAGCAGTGAATGAATGCGTCAACGCGGGTTTCGTGGACCGGCGGAACGGTCCAGCTACCGGAGCGAACCAGGGATTGGCACCCGTGCTCTTTGATGAAAACCGTTGATGTCGTTCACGCTTTCATCGGCAGTTTCAGCACGATCTCGACGTGGTGGTCCTGGCCGTCGTCGATCAGCGCGACAAAGTCGTCAGGCTGCTCCGCTCCGTCAAGTGTCACGCTGCAGGGGCCGGCGGGCGCTCCGCTGCTGTGGATGGTGATGTGATAGAACGTCTCGCGGAAGCGGTAATGGATCTTGAAGTCGGACCATGTCGACGGAATGCAGGGCGAGAAATACAACTTATCCACATCCAATCGCAGTCCGAGCAACGACTCGACGATCAGGCGATACATCCAACCGGCTGATCCGGTGTACCAGGTCCAACCTCCGCGGCCCGTGTGCGGCTCGACTCCATAGACGTCGGCGGCCACGACATAGGGTTCCACTCGATATTTGTCAATGTCCGCTCGCGCCGCGCCATGCGAGATGGGGTTGATGAGCGAAAACAATTCCCACGCACGGTCGCAGTCTCCCAACATTGCCCTGGCCATCACGGTCCAGATGGCGCTGTGCGTGTACTGCCCGCCGTTCTCGCGGACGCCCGGCAGATAACCCTTGATGTACCCCGGATTGAGGTTCGACTTGTCGAAGGGCGGGTCCAGCAGCAGGATCAATCGGTCATCGGAGCGGACAAGTCGTTGATCGACGCTGGCCATTGCTGTCGTGCCGCGCTCGAGAGTCCCAGCTCCCGAAATGATCGACCAGCTTTGAGAAATCGAGTCGATCTGGCACTCCGCGTTCTCGGCCGATCCCAGCGGCGTGCCGTCATCGAAATAGGCCCTGCGATACCACTGGCCATCCCAGGCGTGCTGTTCAATGTTTCCGCGTAGCCTGCCGGCATCGATCATCAGCCGGTCAGCGAGGGCCGCATCGCCTTGGCGTCTGGCCAGTTCGCCGAATTCATTGAGTACGTAATAGAGGAAGAACGCCAGCCAGACGCTTTCGCCGCGACCATGCTGACCGACAAGATTCATGCCGTCGTTCCAGTCGCCGCAGCCCATGAGAGGCAGGCCATGTTCACCGAATCGCAAACCCCGGTCGATGGCCCTGACAGCGTGTTCGTAAAGCGTCCCGATATCGTCGGAAACTTGCGGCAGGTCGTAGTTGGATTCCTCGTCGTCGCGCAGCAGGCGCGACGTCAAGAACGGAATGCGCTCATCGAGGACGCCGGTATCGCCTGTCGTGGAGACATAACGGCAAATCGCCAGGGGCAGCCAGAGGTAGTCGTCAGAGAAATGTGTTCGCACACCGCGACCAAGCGGCGGATGCCACCAGTGCTGCACGTCCCCTTCGCGGAACTGTCGGGACGCGGCGCGCAACAGGTGTTCACGGAGCGCCAGCGGTTGCGCGTGCACGAGAGCCATCGCATCCTGCAACTGGTCTCGGAAGCCGAATGCCCCGCCTGATTGGTAGAAGCCCGATCGAGCCCACATGCGGCAGGCCAGCGTCTGATAGACGAGCCAGCCGTTCGTCAGAAAGTTGACGGACGCATCCGGAGTTTCGACATGGATTACGCCGAGCGTGCGGCTCCAGTAATGCCACACAGCTTCAATGGCCCGGCCGGCGCTCTCGACGCCGCGGAACCGTTGCGCGAGTGATCGGGCATCCGCCAGGCCGCGGGCCGCGCCGATGGTAAAGGTGATCGTTCGCTCTTGTCCGTCCGAAAGCGTGACTGGTGCCTGAAAGGCAGCACACGGATCGAATCCGGCTCCGACTCGGCCAGAAAGCCTGACACGTTGCATTCCGGCCGGACGCGCCAGGTTTCCGTTGCGGCCAATGAACTCCGTGCGGTCTCCGGTAACTGTGCGTGTCGATTCACTACAGTTGATGAATGCCACGCGGTCGCCGAACTCCGGGCTGTAGACATTCCGGGCGAGAATCGCGCCACTGGCGGGGTCGATTTCAGTGGTCACAAACGGCAGTGACTTGCCACGAGCGTCACCCAGCACGAGTTCCCAATAGGCGGTTGCCGACAACTGTCGAGCGCGTCCGGAACGGTTGGTGATCTTCAGTTTGCAGAACTTCACCGAGGCATCGGTTGCGACATAGACGCAGAGTTCGGTAGTGATCCCCTCCTCGGTGTAGTCAAAAATGCTGTAGCCGAACCCGTGGCGGGCGATGTAATGATTCCGTCCGCGTGCCGGCAACGGGGAGGGGGACCAGTATCGTCCCGACTCCTCGTCACGCAGGTAGAGGGCTTCGCCGCCGGTGTCGGTCACAGGATCGTTTTGCCACGGCGTGAGACGATACTCATGACTGTTCTCGGCCCAGGTGTATGCGCTGCCGCCCTCTGAAACAACGGTGCCAAATTGGGAATTGGCAATGACGTTGACCCACGGTGCGGGAGTCGTTTGTCCGGGAGCCAGGATCGTGATGTACTCGCGGCCATCTTGGCTGAACCCACCGAGTCCATTGAAGCACGCGAGTTCACGCTGTGGGGCTTCGACCGGTAACAATGGATCAGTGCGGCGCAGTGACTTCAGTCGCGGGATGGAAACGTCGGTCCTCCCGCGGCGCTCCGTTTGCTCGGCAAGAGTGCCGGCATCATCCATCAGCACGATGCGCGCCACGGTCTGCAGGAGGGTACGGTCCTCTTCGGACATCTGTTCTCCGCGGCGGACGAAGATGCCGCCTGGCCGGTCAATGAGCGATGCTTCCGGGCTGGCCGCGGCCAGGTCGAGGATCGCTTCCTGGAGTTCCTGACGATAGACCGAGTCGTCCTCATTCCAGATGACGAGATCGACAGCGAGTCCCTTCAGCCTCCAGTACGAATGGGCCGTGAGCGCCTGGCGCACCAGCAAGATGTGCTCGTGATCGCGAATCCGCACCAGCACGATCGGCACGTCTCCTGAGATGCCATAGCCCCACAATCGAGACTGACCCCACCGATTCCGGCTGAGTATGCTGGCTTTTGCTCGGCGCAGCGCGGAAGCGTAGAGGATCGATCCCGCCAGTCGTCCATAGATCTGCGCCTCGGCTTCCGAAGCGCCCAGTTGCTGCAACAGGACGTGACTGTGTGTCCAGGCGAGATCAAAGACGCGGTCGGTCAAGCTGGGGTCGCTGTACTTTTCGGTCAAGCCTTCCACGCCGGCCCGAGATTCGGCCACTCCGGTGACAATGTCGACCGCCACCGATTCATTCGGCTGCAGCAGGACCGTCTGGCGGATGCTGACGATCGGATCGAGGACAGGCCCTTCGCTGTTCGATAACGGCACCCGGCCGTCGAGGGCGGCGGGAGATTCGAGGGTCCGCTGCCGACCGACAAACCGCATGCGGTCCGTTTCGAAAGACGGTTCGCGAACCACCACTCCGCGTACCGCCATCATGTGCAGCATCCAGGGTGGCAGTTCCTCCGCGGATCGCGGCCGGCGCGTGCAATAGATCGCACCGCGGCCATGCACGATCTCAGTCTGAACGAACAGATTGCTGAACGCCGGATGCGCCTCGTCCTGCGCCTGCGTCGCCAGCACGACCTCCGCGTAGCTGGTCACCTCGAGGTTGCGCGGAGTTTCGGACCGGTTGAACAGCGTGACACGACGCAACTCGATGTCGTCCTCTGGTGAGACGCTGATCTGGGTATAGGTTTCAATCTCGTCGTCGATGCGGCGAAACTCAGCCCGCGCCTGAGTGAAGATCGCCTCGTAACTCTTCGTCGGCTTCTTCGTCGGCTGCCAGGCGTTGGACCAGGTTGCGCCGCTGCTGAGATCCCGCACATAACAGAAGCTGCCGAAACAGTCGCGTGTGGCGTCCTCCCGCCAACGGGTCACTGCCAAATCCCGCCAGCGGCTGTATCCACCGCCGGCACTGGTGACTGCGACGTGATAGCTGCCGTTGGAGAGGAGATGGGCTTCGACGGCTGCGCTGCTCGGATCGGTGAAGACCCGCATGTTGCCGATATCTTCCGTTTGAGGCGCGCGGGTGACGCTGGCTTCACTCGCGTGCGGGAAGACCGGCGCGGTCGCCTTGGGAACGCGTTCCTGCAACAGCAGATCGGCCGCACGCAACATCGGATCGGCCAGGAACCGGCGCTGCATCGGCTTGTCGAGCAGCACGTAGGCTAGCGACAACAGGCTCATCCCCTCGTGGTGTGCCATGAACTGCCGCACCGTGGCGCTCGCGGCACCGGGTGGCAAGCGCGACGGGGTGTAATCGATGGCCTCATAGAACCCATATTTCCCATGCTGTCCTTCAGTCGCCAGCCGCTCGAGGTTTCTGCAAGCGGCCTCGGGCGCCATCATCAACGCGAGTATGCTGGCGTAGGGAGCGACCACCAGGTCTTCCACCAGGCCTCGCTTCAATCCCAGGCCGGGCACTCCAAACGCGCGGTATTGGTAAGTTCTGTGCTGATCGATCGCGTTGTAGCCAGACTCCGAAATCCCCCAGGGCACGCCGCGTTGCCGGCCATACTGGATCTGTCGCCGCACGACCGCGTGATACGTGCGATCCAGCAATGTGTTCTCGTAGTTGGGCATGACCAGCAGCGGCATCAGATATTCGAACATCGAACCGCTCCAACTCAACAGCGCCGGCACGTTGCCGGCCTTGGTCAGCAGTCGGCCGAGCGAAAACCAGTGCTCCTGGCCGCACTGACCCTGGGCGATGACGATGAAACTGGCCATCCGAGCCTCGGAGGCCAGCAGATCGTAGTAGCTGTTGTCGAGCCGCCGCTCAACGACGTTGTACCCGATGGCAAAGAGTTCACGAGAAGAGTTGTACAATAGGCTGAAGTCCATGTCGGCGTACTCTCGACACTGAATGGCCACGTCCTCGTAATGCTGAATGCGGGCACTCGCATTCTCCGATGCCACTAACAGAGCCGCGCGCAATTGCTGCAACCACTCCTTCGTTTCCTGGGGAGCTTGCGGCAGCGCCGCATCAAGGAGCGGGAGCAGCGTGTCGGGCAATCGTGCGACATCCGGCAGGCTCGCGGATACAT
>JANNSB010000318.1:0-6305 GCA_031402175.1 Planctomycetaceae bacterium | reverse complement strand
AGGCCGGGCCGCCCGGGCGCGCAATCGATGAAGCTAAAGACCGAACAGCAGGCCCGTGCGCATCTCAAGCTCGAAACATGCCGCGCGTGGCGGATCGTCAACGAGCAGTCACTGAACGCGGTCGGCGAGCCAGTGGGCTACAAGTTCTTAGCCGGTGACAACGCGTTTCCGCTGGCGTCGAAGAACGCCTGGTGGCGTAAGCGGGCCGGCTTCGTCGAAAGCCACGTCTGGGTGACGCCCTTCAACGAGCATGAAAAGTACGGGGCCGGCGACTATCCCAACCAGAGCCAGGGGGGCGACGGCTTGATTCGCTGGACCGCCGCCGACCGCAAGGTGGATGACACCGACCTTGTCTTCTGGTACACGATGGGCCACACCCACATCCCGCGTCCCGAAGACTACCCGGTGATGCCGACGGCCTACATCGGATTCCTGCTCAAACCGAGCGGATTCTTCTCAGCGAACCCGGCCAACGACGTGCCGCCGTCACCGAAGAAGGCTGGGGCGAGTTCGTGTTGCCACTAGTATCCTGCGGCATGACGATCGTCGCTCTCACTGGCGCAAGCGGAGGCATTGGGCGCGGGCTGCTCGAGCGGCTGGCGGGGCGTTTCCATGTGAGAGTGCTCTTTCGCAGCGAGTCACCCGCTGCCGCCGCCGCGAAAGAGGCGGGATGCGACATCGTAATCGGCGACCTCGCCAATGAGGCCGCATTGCGAATGCTGGTGGCTGACGCCGAGATCGTCTTTCACTGTGCGGCGGCCGTCACGCATGGGCTGCAACATGCGCGCGAGGTGAATGTCGAGGGGACGCGCCGGCTTGCGAAGCTGGCGGCAGAGGCAGGTTGTCGGCGGTTCGTGCACTTCAGCAGCATCGCCGTCTACCTCGCGAGCCAACCTCGCGAACAGTATGACGAAGGGGTCGTGCTCACACAGTCGCCGCGGCTCGATCCGTATTCACGCACGAAGCTGCAGGGGGAGATCGCGGTACGCGAGGCGTGTAAAGGAACGGAACTGGCCTGGACGATTCTGCGCCCGACGTGTGTCTATGGACCGGGCATCGACTCGTGGACGATGATGCCGCTGAACGCGATTCGCAAGGGGATGCCGATCCATCTCGGGCGCGGTGACGGCATGCTGAACGCAGTCTATGTCGATGACGTGGCCGGCGCGGCCATCGCGGCGGCAACCTGCGAACGAGCCGCCGGGCGCATCTACAACGTCGGCGGCGAGATTGTCTCCACGGCCGAGTTCTTGCAGTGCTACTCGCGGCTGATCGGACGCAAGCCGAAACGCATGCGGCCCTTCGGCATGAATGCCGTCGTGGGCATTGGCGGGGCCGTCGGCAAGGTGATCCCGTTGCCGGCGAATGCAGATCCCAGATTATTGAAGCTGATGGCGTTCTGCACGAATGCCCCGCCGGGCATCGACATGTTTCCTTCAAGTCGTCTGGCCAACGAGGTTGGCTTTGAACGTCAAGTGACCCTCGGCGACGGCATGTTCCGCACGCAGCGCTGGCTGGAGCGCGAAGGGCATCTGAAGGAATCGAAAGAGACGCTCCATCAGTCAATGGGCAACCACACGTTCACCCCGCGAGCCGTCTATCGGCCGGCCACCGAGGCTCAACTGCAGGAAGTGGTCGCCGAGGCTGTTCATCAGGGACGACGAGTCCGCATGATCGGGGCGCTGCATTCGATTTCGCGCGTGCATGCCAGCGAGGATGTCTGCATTGCGCTGGATGAGTACCGCTCCTCGCTGCGGGTCGAGGGGAACTTCGTCACGGTCGAAGCCGGCATGAAGCTCAAGCACTTCTGCAATCATCTCGCCGAGCACCAGCTCGCGCTGCCTATTCTCGGCAGCGTGCAGGAACAGACGATCTCCGGCGCGATCGCCACGGGCACGCACGGCGGTTCGCTGCAGCAGGCGAGCATCACCGATTCGATCGTCGCCACCCGGTTCATCGACGGTCAAGGGCAGATTGTCGAACTCGATCGATCCAATGAACGATTCTTCGGAGCGGTGCAGTCGATGGGGATGTGCGGAGTGCTGTCGACTCTGACGTTCGAGTGCGTGCCGGCCTTTTCGCTGCGATCCAAGTGCTGGGAGATCTCGTATGACGAGATGCTGGCCGGTTTCGAGCAGATGCAGCACGAGCACGACTACGTCGAGTTCCTGTGGCATCCGGTGCTGGATCGTGTCGAGGTGTTCGCGAGCGATCGGATTGAACAGGCGACGTCATCCAATCGCGAGCTGCACGCGGTGCGACTCGGAACGACAAACCCGATCGGACGCAGACTGTCGCTGTGGGGCTTCAACAAGTTGCATCGCAACCGAAGGCCGAGGTTCCATCGCCGCATCGTCCCCGGCCGCATCGGCAAGTGGTACACCGAGCGCGAAGGCCGCAGCGATTACGTGTTGTCGTACTCTCCGTGGGATCGCCGCTCGAGCTTTCCGATGGACAACTATGAATTCGCCGTGCCGTATTCGCGAATCGTAGAATGCATTCCACACTTGCGTCAGCAACTCAAACAAGCCAGACACTACCCGGTACTCGGCGTGCGGTTTCGCTGTCAGAAAGCCAGCAAGCACTGGCTGAATGCCGCCTATGATCGCGACGTGTGCTGGATCGAGACCTTCAACGCCCACGGAGCGATCGAGTTTCGCCGGTTTCTGCACGACACGCTTTCGCCGTTCGACTACCGGCCGCATTGGGGAAAGACGCTCTACATGGACCGCGAGTACCTTTTCCGCGCCTACCCGATGTGGAACCAGTTTCAAACGCTACGCCGCGAGATGGACCCTGCTGATCTCTTTCTCAACGAGTATCTTGGCGAGGCGTTCGTGAGGTGAGGACCGTTCGCCCGGGAGGGAGAGGCTCCTGCCGAGCCGGTGTCGCCCGCGACATGGTAACCCGAAGCGTGAGAGCGTGAGCGAGGGCATCGTGTACGACTGCGTCGATCGATACTGCGGGTGATTTGTGGAAGTTGGCTCTCCGCCGATTCCTATACACGGCTCTTGCCGCAAGCCGCGTTGAGGTTGACCGGATCGCGCAATTTCACGCTCCCCTCGCTCACGCGTCGAGTTACGATTCGCTACTCGCCATTCGCTTCTCACTCGCTTCTCGCACCAGCCGTTGCACCAGTTCCAGCAGTCGATCCGTGCACAACGGCGCGTTGTAGTCGAGCGCAGTTCGGCGAGCTGCTGCGGAGAGATTGGACCTCAACGCCTCATCCTTCAGGACACGCACCGTCAACTCCGCCAATTCCTTCGCGTTGCCGGGGGCGAACAGGTAGCCGTTGACGCCGTGTTGCACCTGCTCGACGTTGCCGCCGGCCCGCGCGGCGATGACGGGCACCCCCGACGCCAGAGCTTCGAGATTGGCCGAACAGAAATTCTCGGCCTCCGAAGCCACGACGTACACGTCGGCCCGCGCGTACCAGCCCTTGAGTTGCTCGCCGCTGAACTGCCCGGGGAACTGCAGCGCGTCGCCGAATCGCGACTTCGCTTTCGCCATCAGTTTCTCGCGATCTTCGCCGTCGCCCAGAATGTACATTCGCACGTCGGGCACTTCCTGTTGGATCAGCGCGAACGCATCCAGCAGCACGGGAATGCTCTTTTCGGCCACGATGCGGCCCGAGTTCACCAGCACCGGTCCTTTCACGTCAGGTATCGGATCCCACTTCCGGTTGTCGGGATGGAACTCGCCGCAGTCGGTGCCGTGACATTGCATGTATTCCATGCCCATGTCGGCGAAGTTGTTGAACTTGTCGGTGAGGTATCGCGATGGGGCGACCATCATCGTGAATTGCTTCGGGCCGCGGGTCATCAACAGTCGAGCCGTGCTGCCGATGAACTTCGTCGCCCAGCGTCCCAGATTGCGTTCCGCGAAGCCCAGCCAGTCAGTATGACAAATCGCGATCGCAGGCCTGCCGGTGGCGCTGGCGTACTCGGCCCCCATCGGTTTGCCATAACCTCCCATCCCCAGCGACGCGATGCCGCGCAGTCCCATTGGCTCCTCGACAATGACAGCGTCTGCTTCAAACTCGGTCAAGTGTACGAGCAGATTCCATTTCGAGTGATGCAACGGCTCGGGATGCGATTTGCGAAACTTCGCCGGCTTCGTGGGATAGGCGACGGCCTTGAATCGGAGGTTCCCGGCGAACTCTTCGGTGCCGACGATGTCGCGGTTCCGGATCGTCGTTTCGTATCCATGACTGACATCCGGATGCATCAGCAGCACATGATGCCCGCGCTCCAGCAACCGCCGGACTCGAAACTGCGCCCCCGAAGCAATCCCCGACAGCACCGGGGCGAATGCGTACGTAATGACGGCAATTCGCAGGGACGAGGCTTCGTGAGTTGCTGGCTCGATGGTACTCGCCAAGGGTGCTCCTGGATGATCATTGATTCGTGATTCGGACTGCTCCGATTCTAGCACATTTCTTCCGAGGAACGAGATCGCCAAATGTTTCGTAGCAGTCGATGGCAGCACGCCATGCAGTCCGTTATGAATAGGAATAAGTCATTTGTCACGACAGGTCGTGCGGCAACACGCAAACAACAATCCATACTTTTCCGTCAGATGTTCGCAGTCGACTCGGGGTGTCGGCCGCATGATTCAATAGTCCATGGCTGATTTTGAAACTGTCGCGAAACTTGGAGAGATTCCCGAAGGGCAGGGGCGGTCGTTTCGCGCGAATGGGAAAATCGTGGCCGTCTTCTGCAACGGCGGCGAGTACTTTGCGATCAACGACATCTGCCCGCACATGGGGGCGTCGCTGGCCGAGGGATATCTTGAAGGGAACGCCGTCTCGTGCCCCTGGCATGCCTGGCGGTTCTGCATCCGGAAGGGCACTTGGCTCGACAGCCCGAAATCGAACGTCAAAACCGACACGTATCAGGTGCGCGTGGTGGGTGAAGAGATTCAGGTTCTGGTGCCCGATCCACCGCCGCGGGGGGAGGAAGCGAGGATTCAGTCTACATGAGTACGCTCTCGAAGCTGTGCCGCCTGAAGGCCGAGAAAGACGGGCTTGTCAGCCTCATGAACGACACCAAGTGGCGAGAGCTTTGTTTCGCATTCAGCGCGTTCGATGAGACACCGGCTTGGCGCGCTCGCGATCTGCTGAACGGACACGTTTCGGATTGGGATTTCGAGTGGTTTCATCACGTCGGCCCCGATTACTGTACGATTGAGTGGCTGGAGATCGATCCGAGTAACTGCGACGAGGCTCGTATCACGAAAGTGTTGCATCAAGTGAACGTCCCTTTTAAACAATCGGACGAGTATTTCAGAGTCATTGGGTATAAGAAGTGAACTCGATCAAACTTCCCATAATGGCTTCCCACTCACTCACTTCCGACGATGTTCGCAAGGTCGCTGTTCTGGCTCGGCTGAGGCTCACCGACGCTCAGATTGAAAAGCTCACGCCTAAGCTCGCCGAGGTGCTGAACTATGTGGCCACGCTGTCCGAGGTCGACACCGATGGCGTCGAGCCGATGGCGCATGCGATTGAGTTGTCGAATGTGTTGCGTGAAGACGGCGTGCGGCCCGGCCTCACCCGCGAGCAGGCTCTCGCCAACGCCCCGAAGACCGATGGCCGCTACTTCCTGGTGCCGCCGATCCTGGAGGGGGGTTGACATGCACCTCTGGGAAGAGCCGACAGCCAGACTTTGCGAATTGCTGCGTTCAGGCGAAGTGTCGGCCGTCGAACTCGCGCAAGTTTATCTCGATCGCATCGCCGTTCATGATGCTCCGATCGGCGCCTATCTGCACGTTGATCGCGACCACGTCCTGCGACAAGCCAAGGCTTCGGACGAACGGCGGCGATCGGGAGCGCATTCTGGGTTGCTCGAAGGTCTGCCGATCGCGATCAAGGATGTCGTCTGCGAGGCGGGTACGCCGACGACGTGCGCCAGCAGGATGCTTCAGAACTTCGTATCGCCCTATGACGCTCACGTCATCGAGCGTTTGCGGGCCGAAGGAGCCGTGCTGCTGGGCCGCACGAACATGGACGAGTTCGCGATGGGCAGTTCGTGCGAGAACTCGGCCTTTCAAGTGACGCGGAATCCCTGGGACGTTGCTCGCACTCCCGGTGGTTCCAGCGGCGGATCGGCCGCCGCGGTGGGCGGTCACCTCGCGCCGCTCGCGATTGGTTCCGACACCGGAGGTTCGATCCGTCAGCCCGCCGCGTTCTGCGGGATCGTGGGGCTCAAGCCGACCTATGGGCGAGTGTCACGGTACGGACTGATTGCCTACGCCAGCTCGCTCGATCAGATCGGCCCGATGGCCCCCGACGTATTCGGCACGGC
>JANNSB010000317.1:0-11863 GCA_031402175.1 Planctomycetaceae bacterium | reverse complement strand
CACGCTCGGGATCGTCGAGGACAGCGGCAATCTGCTGTCCGATCGTCCATGTCTTGCCTGTGCCCGGCGGTCCCCACAAGACGTTCCACGAATGACGCCACCACTCCTGTATGTGAGGCAATCCGACCCGAATCGGCTTCGTTACTTCGGGATGAATGCCGCCTTCCGCCGCCGCCAAACGGCGTGGAAGGTCTTGCCTGGCAACCTCGAACGCAGGTTCGTTGAACACGGCGTCCAGGACCGACAGGAATTCGAATGGACGAACGAAGAACGAGCCGCTGGTCGGCATCGCTTCCGGGTTGTACAGACTGATGAACAAGCAGCCGTTGCGTTCATCTACTTCGAGTACCTCGCCCTGCCAGACGATTTCATCTTCGTAGGCAGCGTTCTCGAAGGAGGTATCGGAGAAGAGGGCATTGTCGTCGAGCGACTTGGGGCGAAGGGCGACGGCGCCTTCCCAAGTCCAATCGAACTCGACCGAACCGCCGACGTGAACGATGTAGACAGTGCCTCGATCACGTTCGGCAAAGACGCTGACCTTGCGGCAACGCAATCGCTTCCATTTGGAACAATCACGGTATTCCTGCCGTACAGAAGTGGCGGCATCCTTGAGCAACTGGCCGTCGGCAGGAGGTAAACCGAGGTCGGATTGGAAGCGAGCAGGCGAGAACTCCGCGACAGGCATCGCTTCCTCGTCATGGGCGACATCGCCGAATGCGTTGGCCATGACGGCTTCTACACCTTCCTGCCAACCTGCCAAACTGATGGCAGCAGCCTGTTGGTCGCAAACCGGGTGGCTTCAGAACGATCTCGAATTCTTATAGTTATAGACAAATCCTTCCGTTCTCTAAACAAAGGCGCTTGGGCAAAGCGTATCGGAATTGAGACATTCGAAAATCTCAACAAAAACAGCCACTTGCGACAATCGCGAGTGGCTGTTTAGTGGAGGCGGGGGGAATTGAACCCCCGTCCTGTGAACCCTAAATGGCGGCTTCTACGTGTGTAGTCTGTTGTTCAAGTCTCGCCGCGCTTCAGCACTCTAGACAAAGCGTAACGCGGCCAGGTCACAACAGGTCTCGCTACCGGCGTGGCGACCAATGACCGGCAGCCAGCCCGATTTTTTGACCGGCTTTCGGACTCCTCAGGCGGGGATTCCTAGGCCGGGGTTGCCTGACTAGGCAGCCATGGAAAACTGCTGATTGGCAGTTATTGTGTGATCAGCTTTTTACGTGGCAAACTGATCAACCACGACACGCCACCGACATTCCCGGAGAACCAGTCGATTCCGATCGCCCCCTTGGTCGTAAGTGAGAGAAACTCGCGGGAAGCCGCCGATGTTGCCTGAACATCCGGCCGCTCCCCATCCGCAACACGCGCTGCGGACATCAGCAATCTCCAAGGGTAGCATCGACCGGCGAGGGGTCAAGACTTGCGTCGCCTTTTGCTCCATGAAAGTGTCGTAGCGGCGGCTGTCCCCAGCCGCCGAGACCGAAGGAGACGACCCGTCCCCTGTTAAAAACTCTACGACCGGATGATGTCCACCCGCGTCGCCCCGTGTCTGGGGACAGACACGGCTAAAAAAACTGACATCCACTCCGCGAAAATCGCGTCGGAAACGCACCCACGGCTGACGCTGCTTTCGCGAAGCGAATGGCGACAATGCAATCGGCCCCCGGCATGAATGCCGGGGGCCGATTGTTGCGTGTGTCGCGACTGGTCGAAACCGCTATTCGCCTGCCGCGGGTCGAACGCGAGTCGGCTCTGCGAACTCGGCACCCGACGACTGAACGTCGAGTCTCAGTTCCACTTCGTCACCATCGTCCTCATCTCGCTCGCGCGGCCGCGAATCGTCGTCGTCATCCGCATCGTCCGCGTCCGACTCATCGTCGTCCCCTTCGTCATCACGGTCCTCGTCCTCATCATCATCGGCGTCGTGGCGATCTCGATGTCTCCCATCGTCGTCTGCGTCCTCCTCATGCTGACGGCCATGCTCGGAATGATGTTGATGTTGTTCGAGTTCTCCGACAAACGTGTGCAGTTCTTCCAGCGACTCTTCGACACAGGGCTGCCGGTACGATGAACCGGCGGTCCAGGCTCCGCAGCCATGTCGTCCTTCGAAATGATACGACTGGTCGAGACTGCGGAAGGCTGAAGCGACTTCGGTGAGTTCTGCATTCACCGAGTGCGACACCGCGCTCAAGCCGACTGTCGTACCAATCACGGCCACCGTCCCCAGCAGGGCGGCTTCGGCTGACAAGATCATACCGATCTCGTCGCGCCACAATTGATGCAGCAAACTTCTGAATCCACGCATTCCAAACTCCTCATCTTCGGGTCCACAAAAATCGGGACGTGGAGGTCGGTCGAACCTCCACCCGGTGCGTGTGTGGCGACCCGGACGGGAGTGCCTGAGCAAGTGCGATTAGACAGCTTGTGCAGGTTCAATTGAGTTTACGGGTGATAGGACCTGTGTCAATAAGTTGGAACAGAACGCTTTGAATTCTGCTCAGATTGGCGCAGAGATGCATCACCTAACCACAGAACCTGGAGACTGTAGCGGCGGAATTAGAGCAGTTTTGTGGCGGCGGCGTCAGCAGTGCATTCGACCGCCTGAGCGTCGAACGCAATCTCGCGGCCGGCTCGCCAGGCGATGTTGCCGAGGTGGCAGATCGTAGCCGCCTGATGACCGACTTCAGCATTGGCCGATGGTTCACGCCGAGTGCGGATGCAGTCGATGAAGTCGGCTACATGGGGAGTGAGCAGCTCCGAGGCGGGCGATGACTGGCCGTTGCGATTGCCGTAGATCTTCCAGCCGCCGCGATCGACGATCAACGTGCCGTCATCGCCGTGGAAGGCGACGGCTGCCGTGCGGCCTTCTTGTCCGTGACGCGTCCACGAACGGTGTTCCCACGTCAGTACGAAGTCGTCGAATGCATACTGGACATGCAGCGTGTCGGGCGTCTCCAGCGCCGCTGACTGTTCGAATCTGCCGCCGCAAGCCGAGACTTTCGAGGGAGAACCGGCGTTCATTCCCCACAGTGCCACATCGAGAAGATGCACGCCCCACAAGGACAATTCGCCGCCGCCGTAGTCCCAGAACCAGGGCCATGTCTGATGAAACCTGAGCGGGTCGAACGCACGCGGACCCGCCGGCCCCAACCAGTCGTCGTACTTGATGTCGCCTGTCGACTTGGTGTTCTCGATCGGGGCCGTCACGTTGCGGCGATGCGAGACCCACGCCTTCACGAGGCGGACCGTTCCGATCTCTCCCTGCTGAACGGCTTCGACCGCTGACTGAAAATGCTGGCCGCTGCGTTGTTGCAGACCCGTCTGCAGCACTCGCTGATGTGCGCGGCCGGCCTCGACGACTTGCAGCCCTTCACGAATGGTGCGGGTAAGCGGAGCTTCGACGAAGACATCCTTGCCGGCCTCGCACGTGAGCACAGCCATGTTCGCGTGCCAGTGGTCGGGAGTGGCGATGACGACGCCGTCGATGGTCGGATCGTCCAGCAGCCGGCGGAAATCGCTCTCGGTCTGGGGTGCTGATCGATCCTGTTGCGCCGCGATCGACAAAGCATCGGAAAATAGCCGCGGATCGATGTCGCAAATGGCGGCGATGTCGATGTCCGGCCGGGCTGCCAGTTCCCGGAGCAAGACCTGGCCCTGATGTCGCAGCCCGATCACTCCCAGCCGCACCCGTTCCAAGGCAGAGCCTGCATCGACGGCGTCCGGCGCGCCGACCACTCCGGCGGCTGCGACCGAAGCCGCTGCACCCAGGAATTTTCGGCGATTGAGAGCAGAGTCTGCCACGGCGGGATGAATGAAGAACGCTTCAGGTGGGACTATCCATCATGCAGGATGAATGTCCCGAAGTCAATAAGGCAACTATGTTTGTAATGAGTTGACACTCACCTGAGTGGCTGAAAACAGGCATTGCGACGCCGGAACGTCGCCGTGTAACAAATGGACGGGCCACACGTTATTGTTCGCGGCGTCTCGCATCATCCCCGGCCCCTTTTCGCGCATGCCTGCGGCCCCATTTCTGTTGGAACTTGCGATGCGACTGCAGCAGGAGGCGCGGTCGTTTCAGCCGGCCTTTCGAGAAAAGCACGCCCGGTTTCTTCGTTCGCTGCAACAACCTGACGGAGGCTTCCGTGGACGGGAAGGGGACTCGGACCTCTATTACACGAGTTTTGCGGTTCGCGGACTGGCGATGCTCGACGAACTGACCGCCAGCGACTGTGACTCACTGGCGACGTTCCTGCGTGGACACGACTGGCGGCAACTGGGCGTGATCGATCTGATGAACTGGCTCGCGACCGCGCTGGCCGTGCAAGGCGTGAGCGGCATCGATGTACTTGATGGCGAGCCGTCCGCATGGCCCGCCGAGATGGCCACAAAACTGGAAGCTGTCCGCACGAAGGACGGCGGTTACGCAAAGTCGACGGAAGGCGCGTCAGGCAGCACGTACCATTCGTTTCTGGTCTCGCTCACGTATGAACTGCTGGGTCTGCCGTTGCCGCGACCGAAAGATCTGGGTCAGTTCCTGTTCGACCGGCAGCGGGATGACGGCGGCTTCGTCGAGATCGCGCCGATGCGGAGAAGCGGCACCAATCCGACAGCGGCGGCCGTCGTACTGCTTTCCCGACTGAGCTTGGTCGACGGCGAGGTCACCAGCGACGTAACAGGTTTTCTGCGGGATGTGTGGAGCGGAGACGGTGGCTTTGCGGCCAACGGTCGTGTCCCCTTCGCCGACAGCCTGTCGACTTTCACCGGACTGCTCACGCTGTGGACGCTGGATCAGCACCGCGATTTCGACCTGGCCGCGATCGCCGGCTTCATTCGCTCGCTGGAGTTCGAAGGTGGCGGCTTTCGCGCGGCCAGTTGGGACGAAGCGGCCGACGTGGAGTACACGTTCTATGCGCTTGCGACAACCGCGCTGCTGCGCGGGTTGGTTGGAGAGGAAGGCAGTAGGCAGTTGGCAGTAGTGGAATAGCGATGACATCGACAATTGGTTGCATGGGATCGTGAGTGCTTGCAACCCATCACTACTGCCTACTCCCAACTGCCTACTACTTACAACATCGGCTCCAAGTCCCACATCAACTGATCGAGTTCGCCCCCCATGGCGTCGTTGTTGTGCCGCGTGTTGCAGAGGGCGGCCCAGGCACGGTAGCCCGAGGTGCGGACCATGATCGTTCTGGTGCCGGGCAGCCCTCCCGTATGCCACCAGTTGTTCGCGGCGTTGACGGCCCAGCCGCAGGCGTAGCCGGCGTTGACGGCTGACGGAGTCGTCATCGTCGTCAGCGAGGCTGCCTGCAGCAGGTCGGGAGGAAACTCGAAGTTGTCGACGGCGAGCGCGAAATGAACGAGTTCGGACGCCGTGGCCAGCCACCCGCCGTGGGCGTCCATGCGGGTAACGTTCATGTCATACGGGTTATCGTAGCCGGCGCCGACGTAGACGGCTTCATCGTCCCGTCGATCGACGCCGGTGTTGCCCGCGAGGATCATTCCAGCAGCGCCACAGTACTGCAGGATGGCGTCACGCACGTAGTTGTCGTAGGTCTGACCGCTCAGCGTTTCGATGATGCGTCCCAGCAGGCAATAGCCAAAGTTCGAGTAGGCGTAGTTCGTTCCCGGCGTGTTCTTAAGAGCTTGATTGTCGAGCGTCCAGTTGATGAGTTCGCCGGTGCTCCAGGCGGAATCCTGAAACATCGGGTCGTCCCCATCGTTCAGCCAGCCACCTGATGTGTGCTGCAGGAGTTGTTCGAGCGTGATGTCCGAGATGCCCGGCTTGTACGGCTGGGTGCCGTAAGTTGTTCCAAGCAGCGCGCCATCTCCGAACACCTTGTCGGACAGCGAGAGGCGTCCCTCCTCGATCAGCTTGAAGATCGCCACCGCAGTGATCGGCTTGCTGATGCTCGCCACGCGAAATCGTGATTCCGGGATGACGATCTGCCGCGTGATCGGATTTGCATACCCAAAGCACCGCGTGCCGATGATGTGGCCATCGCGGGCGAAGCAGAGCGACATGCCCGGCACATCGTACTTCTGCATGAACGGGATCACCTTGCTCGACAGGTCGCCGTCGCGAGGGACGTCGGCCGATCCGTCTTCCCAGATGGTCGTGTAGAACACCGATCTCCCGGCTGCAAAGCCGCTGATATCTACCAGCCGATACCCGGCGGCGACCATTTCATCGAAGCTGGCCTGATAGTCGCCAGTACTCAATCCGTGTCGCGCTTGCAGGCCGTGTCCGATGGACTCTTCCCAGATCCCTGCGTAGTAGGGCGTGCCAGCGACCGAGTAGCCACAGCACTGCACGAGGCGAAATCCCTTGTCGGACAGCTCGTGGAATTTTTGCTCGAACTCATCGGCCGTCAAGCCATGCCAAGACTGCCAGATGGGGCCTTCGTATTGATCCCAGATGCAGGCAATTCGCGGATCGCCGTCGACCTCGTAGCCGGCGAAACAACGCAGCCGATACCCCTGAGCCGACAGGTCGTCAAAGACTTCCTGATACTCTTTCGGGTTCAGGCCGTGCCGTGCTGTGTAGGGAATGCCCGGCTGGCGTTCCCAGATGGCGGTGAAGATCGATTCGCCGTCGACATTGGCCACCGAAAGATGCGTCGGCTGCAGGCCCTGAGCTTCAAAATCATTGATCGCCACCTGATACTGCGAGGCGGTCAGACCATTGCGGGCAACCCAGTCGTTGCCGGTGCGCTTCTGCCAGATACCGGCATAGTGGGCCGCGTCGTCATCCGCAAACACCGACACCTTGACGAGTCGATACCCTTGCGAATTGAGATCCTCGAAGGCGTTCTGGAACTGAGCGTTCGACAATCCATGACGCGCTTCCCAATCCGTGTAGACCATGGCATGACCTCGTGACGAGCAGGCTGAACGGGACGAACAGTCGCGAGAATCATCCCGGTTCGTCGGCACATTCGCAAGGTGACACGAGAGCTGTTCTGTAGGGAACGCCCTCAGTGGCGTTCCGCATGGCGGGAAGGTGTGTGACCGAATGTGAGGCGCTTTCGTGACGATTGGCCCGGAAGCATTTGATGTCGTTGCTCCCGCCATCGCGATCCAATTGCTGAACGCCACATCCCGCCACCGGAATGGCACGGGGGCCATTCCCTGCAGCAGAGTTGTGCTACGGGGCGAACTCATAAAGCGCGGCGAGTTGTACCCCTTCGCGAACGACTTCCGCCAGCAGTCTCGCTCCAGGAGGTGGATGCTCCAGCGACTCCCAAGGATCAGCCCTCCTGCGGAAGACGAGCGCATAGCGCACGTCGTCGATGTGTTTGTCGTCGAAGGCTCTCAAAGTGATCTGGCGGTCGCGAAGTATCGGCGACTGTGCGAGGAGTTCCTCGAGTTGCAGGTAATGCATCACCGGCGCGACGTCGACCGTGGCACCTTCAGGAACCGCGGCGGCGACATCCGCAAGAAACTCCCGGCAGACGCTGTCGCCCCAATAGCAGGTCTCGAAGCCCAACGGGGCCGCGCCGCGAAGTCCCCCCGTCAACAGGTTGTAGTAGTTGAGTTGGCAGGGATGCATGGCGATCAGTCCCCAGGTCTGGAGTGCCACGAATACGCCCAGCAGCGCCAATGTGCGCGGGCGGGACCACTTGCGGAATTCGATGAGATGTTTCCTGCACGATTCCGCGCCGGCTCCGGCAACAATGGCCCACAGGGGAAAGGCAACGAGGAACAACCGCTCGCCGTCATAGACCGGTACGCCGGGGAGGCTGAATACGAACAGCGGAAACACGATGTTCAGCAAGAGCAGCCAACGGCGTTGTGCGTGGACGACTCCATGAGCGGCGGGGTTGAACCCCGCCGCACCGAGTCCGGCCAACAGATGCCACCCCAGGGGAACCGTCACCGCAAACATCACCCACGGGTAGTGCCAGGGGACATCGCGATCGGCCCACTCTTGCCCCCAGTAAAAGCAGTCGAGCGTGATGCGCGCCGTCGACCTGCCGAAGTAATCCACGAGGTGTTTCCAGGGATCGAGCCAGAGCCAGGGCCATCCCACATAGAACACCGCGAGTCCAACCGCGCCGAACAATGCGAGCGGCACGATCGCCCTCCATCTCCAGACACAGAATGCCCAGAGAATGAGTGGGAAGGGCAAAAACACGGCCTGTATTTTCGTCAGCAGCGCCAAGCCCCAGAGTACGCCGCCGAGCATGGCCCAGCGTAACTTGACTCCACGCTGATCGGGATCACGTCGCACCCACCAGTTTCCGACGGACACGATCACCAGCGTGTAGACGAGATTGAGCACCGTCTCGATCGACGCAATATGTGCGTGCGCCCAAAGTCGAGGCATCAGTGTCAGGCACAGTGCCGCCACGATTCCCGCGCAACCGCCGAACCAGCGCTGAGCGGCCAGACCGCAGAGAAAGACCGTCATCGCGAATACGACAGCCGATCCAACGCGGGCACACACCAGAACTTCTGGCCCTGGATGATCCGCGGGCGCGAGCAACGGCAAACTCACGTCATGCCAGAATCCAAGAAAGACCCGGCCCCAAGGGGGATAGTCAGCGAGGTAGTTCGGATCGCCGAAGAACTCTTTTGTGTTCGCGGGATCCCAGAAGCCGATGCCGTGATCCGATAGCAGCCGCCAGTGATACAGGCCGGGCCGAACATTGAGAGGTTCGTCGAGAGTCACCCCCGGCCCCTCAAAGAGAAACGGAGCGTCACCGGCCGGGTCGAGTGTTGCGACGACCGAAAGCAGCGCCGCCAGCGAGATCAGTGCCAGCCAAAATAAAAAACCCGGAGGCATGGGAGAATCCCCAATGCCTCCGGGTCGGTGAGTCGAGCCGCTCATTCGCGTTACCGGTTAAACCTTGGACGGCGAAAGCCCAAAGTCTCGCCTGACGAAATTCGTTGATGAAAGCAGCCGCCCGTCGATCCTGTCACAAATTCCGGCCTGACCGTTGATGGACCCAGTGAATCGGTTTGGACCAAGAACGTGGCAATCCCCGCGATCGAAAGGAAGTCGCCTCCTGCATTGACTTTGTCAATCGGTACTCTGGCGCCCGTGAACATGAATGTTAACGGGCCTTTGCCGTACCCGGCAATCCGCCAGCGCGGCTGGCTCCGCGGAGCAACCGGAATCAGGCCAGCTGCTTCTTACGATTGATGAGCGTACGAATTCGCTCTCCGAGGAGGGCGGCGTCGAACGGCTTCCGGAACGTCTCGTTGAAAATCGAGCGATCGAATCCGGCTGCATTGTCGTCATCGCTCAAGAGGGCGATGAGCACGGTGTCGGCATAGTCGCCGTTGCGGCGCAGGTTTTGCGCAATCATCACGGCTTCGCTGCGTCCCATTCCGAAGTCGATCACGACACAGTCGGGATGGAGCGATTCGGCCTGAATGCCAGCCTCGAAACCGCTGGCGGCAAGTTCTGTCTTAAAATCCTCAGGTGGGAGGATGGAGCGCAGTCCAGATTGTACATTGGCGTCGACTCCCACCAGCAGGAGCTTGCCCATGGCTTCGTCTTCGAGTTCGCCCAGGGGCATACCATGCTCCTTGAGGAATCGAATCAGGTGTTCACGCGGGATGCGGCGATCCTGCGAGCCGGGGATGCGGTACCCCCGAAGCCTCCCAGAATCAAACCATTTACTGACGGTGCGGGGAGCGACTTTACAGATTTTCGCAACCTGCCCAGTTGTGAAGATCGTCCTCATTGCGGGTTCTCCAAAACAATCTTGTCGGGTATGCGGGAATTCCCCCAAACGTATCTCAGGCCCCTCTCCGGAATGTTGAGGACTCCAAACGGGTCCATTCCCCAACGCGCCAAGAAATCAGCCCCTGCCCCCGTCGCCGCGCGGCCAGGTCACCCTGCCCAGAGTGGTAAACGGCCTCCCCCCCACTCAACCTGCGATCCCGAGGATTGGGTGAAGCAACTAGATCTGCCTCGCCCTGCGGGAAGAGGAGCCCCGGTGCCATCGCGGCGCATCATGCACCGCAGGCCGGTCGGCATCGAGAACTTCCTATCCCCCCTGAACGCCTGCCGCCCGACTATTCCATTCGCGTCCTGCAACCTGTGGAATGCAGATTCCCGAATAGTCGAGATCCATGCGTCTGAGTCATTTGATCGTCATGAGTGTGCGATCCGCTTGAGAGTAGTTCTTAACAACTCAGACAGAATCGGCTCTTACGTCATCATCGTTGCCTCCCGCGCTCCGGTTGAAACGATTGGTGGTGTCGCAAGGGCCAGGCCCATGACTTGCGAACCGTCGGAAACGGCGGAAGCAGCGGCGACGATCGGTCAAGTCGCAACACTTTCAGCAATCAAGAGCCATTGAGCCGTGTATGCCGTGGGTGACGTGGGGCACAGCTACCGTCAAACAATACGGCTCAAGGGATACTCGTTGATGGGAATGCGAAGTTGTCGAAGCTCCTGCAACCGTCGCCAACCGCGCGTGACCAGATCCTCGCGGCGGCGGACATCGTCCGTGTCCAGGAAACATTTGGAAAACGGGCCGTCAACAGCGACCGGCGTAAATGCGGGATCGACAATGAACTGAGCCAGCACCGGATTGCAGTGGATGTGCCGCTCCGGCGAGGCCGCCAACTGCAGAGCGGAGATCTCACCGATCACGAACCGCAAATAGAGGTCACTGACCGACAATTCGGGCACGTCGTCGCCGCACACTTCGCAGATGTATCCCGTATCACATTTCATGCTGCGTGTTCACGACGCTGGTGAATCGGACTGAGTGGCCGCCGCCTGCAACTCACGGACGGCGGCACCATAATCCGGACAATTGAAAATCGAACTACCCGCGACAAAGATGTCCGCGCCGGCGGCGAACGGAGCCGCAATGGTATCCGCGGCGATCCCGCCGTCGATCGAGATAACCAGTTGTTCGCCGGCTTGCCGACGGAGCTCGGCGACTTTCGCAATCGCTGAGGGAATGAAGGACTGTCCGCCGAAACCGGGTTCGACGCTCATTACGAGTACAAGGTCGCAGAATTCGAAATAGGGCGCAACCGCGGAAACGGGAGTGCCTGGATTCAGAGCTAAACCGGCGCGACGACCCGCTTGTCGTATCTCCTGGAGAATTTCGGATGGATTCGGGACCGCTTCGATATGCACGGTGATCCAATCGCATCCGGCGCGCAGGTAATCGGAGAGGTACTTTGCCGGGTCCGACACCATCAAATGGGCGTCAAACGGCAAACTGGTCACGCCGCGCAGACGCTCGATCACCAGCGCCCCATAGGAAAGATTGGGGACGAAGTGGGCATCCATCACATCCCAATGGACTACATCCGCACCCGCCGCTTCGAGCCGACGGATCTCGTCGGCGAGATTGCCGAAATCGCACTTCAGCATCGAGGGTGCAATCAGCGGTCGGCGACGACGGATTTCAGCGAACATGGCGGCGCTAGTGCTGCATCGCAACTGTGAGAACTACTGCACCGGAGTGTCGGCAGCCCCCGCTTCGCCGCCCTCTTCACCGGACTGCAACAAGTCGAGGAACTGCCTGGTCTCGTCGTGCTCTTCGGTACCGGGCGGCGAAACGAACGTGAAGGCCTCCGAACTCACGGGAACGTCGAATTCGACATCGAGGAATTGGAGCTCGAGAATCTTTTGTAGCTGGTTCCCATCGGGGGACATCCGCTGGTAGTAAAGGAATCGCTCTGGAAACAGCGAGTCCTCGGCCAGAAAGATACGGACCCGGCTCGGACCCGCCTCCTTGAGCGGTTGCAACTCTTCCGGGAGGTCGTCACTCCAACGACCCTGCACGACGATATACCGCCGACCATCTCGCTGGACGTTTTCATGCGCATCGAAGGTCATTGTACTTTCGATACCCGCCATCATGGCAGGCAGGCC
>JANNSB010000316.1:0-3657 GCA_031402175.1 Planctomycetaceae bacterium | reverse complement strand
GTGCTGCGTCAACCGATTCTTGGCTTTCGTGCCCGCATCCCCCACAATCTGCCTTGGCGGTCGCGTTGTGGAACATTTCAGCTTCATAGAATTCAGGCGGTTCGATTGTCGCGATTCTGGAAAACGCTGCGATTCCGACTTGCCGTCTGGAACGCGGTTGTCGTGTTGCTGACGGCCGTGGTCACGCTGGTCGGCCTGCGGCAAGGCGTGCGCTACGCCCTCGTCCATGAGATGGATCAGATTCTCGTCGAGGACATCGAGGAGATCTCGCTGGCTCTGCAGCAGCTTCCCTCCGACGAGTTTCATGTGCTGACCGACGAACTCGCTCGTAAGGCGCAGGGTCACCAGCAGCACGGCTGGTTCGTGCAGCTTTGCGCCGCCGACAATCGTATTGTCTGGACGAGCCACGACGCGGTGACGGCGCCGGCCCCCGACATGATCGTCTTCTCATCGGATCCGACAACGATCGACGGGTATCGGCTGGTGCAGCTGCAGATTGATGAGAACGACAGCGACATTGCCTTTGTCCGTGTCGGTTCAGAGACCGAGTTCGTGCAAGCGGATATGCAGCGCATCGACCGACTGGTGATGATCGCCGCAGGGATGGTATTGATCGCGGCGCCACTTGTCGGTTACTGGCTGGCGGGCCGGGCGACTCGCAACCTCGGTGACATCATTCAGACCGCCCAGCGCATGCGGCCCGATCACCTGCGGGAACGACTGGCGATCCAGGGAACGGGCGATGAACTCGATCAATTGGCGCACACGATCAATCGGCTGCTCGATCAGATCGCGGAATACCTGCAGCAGAAGCGGGACTTCCTGGCGAACTCGGCGCACGAATTGCGCACTCCGCTGGCCGCCATTCGCAGTTCGATCGAAGTCGCGCTCGTCGGCGACCGCAGCGTGGCCGAATATCAGGATCTGCTGGTCGACATCATCGATCGCGGCATGTCGCTCGAGACGCTGGTCAATCAGCTGCTGCTGATCTCGGAGTCGGAAGGAGAGCGGCTGCGAATGGACTTCACGCCGGTGCGCTTCGACGAGATCGTGCGGCATTCGGCCGACATGTTCGAGGGCGTCGCGGAATCGCGGAATATCACGCTCGACGTGGACATGGCCGAGGATGTCGCCGTCAGCGGCAAGCCCCACCTGCTGAGGCAGATCGCGAACAACCTCATCGATAATGCGATCAAGTACACACCGGCGGGAGGCCGCGTCACGGTCACGCTCCGCGCGGATCATGCGAAACACGCAGCCGTGCTGTCGGTGAAAGACACCGGCATCGGCATCGCCGCCGAGGATCAGGCCCGCATTTTCGACCGGTTCTTCCGCGCGGACAAATCCCGCACACGTCTGTCCGAGACGAGCGGCACCGGGCTGGGACTGAGCATCTGCCAGGCGGTCGTGGCCGCCCACGGCGGCTCGATTCGCTGTGAAAGCGTGTTGCATCAGGGATCAAGATTCGTGGTCGAACTGCCTCAAGGCGAGCAAGCCCCTTCAACAAGTCCCCGGCTCGCTACCGCGCTGCGCGGTTAGTCGCCGTTGGATCAGGCGGTCGATAATCAGGGGCCGGAATTCGGACTCAGGGGAGGCGAGGCCTCGTCTCAATCCTCACTTCAACTCATGCCCCTCATCCCACAACAATCATGTTCCTCTGCCGGAATCCATGTCCCCTCGCAGTTGTCGTGCTCGCAAAGTGTCGATGCGGCACTGTCGTTGCCTTCACAAACCGTATGATGTCCTGAGTTTCTGGCATCTGATCGGATTGCAGGCGAAGTCGTGTGTCCGTTGATCGCATTTCGCGAGTATCATGCGGCGGTTAAGTACGTCGCATTCCCCGGAGCAAATAATGTCCATTCGATTCTCTCAGTTGCCTTGGAAGTGGATCGGGACGGCAGTCACGCTCCTGCTGCTCATCGTCTTGGGCGCGACCTCCCCGCGCTGGTGGCCAACCTTCTCGAACTGGGTCGATACGACTCTGGCCGGGTATCATCCCGCTTCGTCCGAGGAAGGGGAACACACGGACGAAGCCGAGCAGCCGGAGCACGCAGACCATGCGGATCCCGGCAGCACGCTCACCCTTTCCCCTTCCGCTCAGCGCAATCTCGGACTGAGCGACGACTACTTGCAGCCGATCGCGCTGGAACCGTTCTATCGTTCGCTTACCGTGCCGGCGGTGATCACCGCTCGTCCCGGCCGCACGCAGTTGCATGTCTCGACGCCGATGACGGGCATCATCACGCATGTGCACGCGGTCACCGGGGAGACGATTCGTCCCGGCGACCTGCTCTTCGAGATCCGGTTGACTCACGAGGATCTCGTCGATAATCAGGCGCGGTTTCTGGAGACGCTCGAAGAACTCGATGTCGAGCGGACCGAGATCGCCTGGCTCGAAGGGGCTCTGACTGCAGAAGCCCGTTTGCTGCGCGATCGTCAATACGCACGCGACAAGCTCGAGGCGCGGCAACTGGCTCTACGCGAATCCCTTAAGCTGCACGGCCTCTCGGATCGTCAAGTGGACTGGATCGCCGAGAATCGGCGCTTGCTCGACACGCTGCAGGTCGTGGCGCCGTCGACCGACACTCACTCGCACGACGAAGAACTCCGCTTGTCGGGTGAGATCGTGGTTCCCGTTTCTCTCGTGGATGACGGCGGCGCGGGGCAGATCGACTCGCTGGCCGACGAAGAAGCAGTGGTCCCGCTGCTCATCGAGAGCCTGAATGTCCATAAGGGCGAATCGGTAATGGCCGGCGACGAACTCTGCGTGCTGGCCGACTATCGCGAACTGTACATCGAGGGACAGGCCTTCGAGCACGACACCGCGGCCGTGCTCGCGGCGGTCGAACAGGACTGGAGCTTCACGGCGGTCGTCGACGGCCCGCTGGGTTCACAGGAAATTGAGGACTTACAACTGGCCTATGTCTCCAACCTGATCGATCCCGCAACCCGCGTGCTCCCCTTTTATGTGCGGCTCGACAACGAAGTCGTCGTGGATGAAACCAACGGCGAGAACCAGCGGTTCATCACCTGGCGCTACCGTCCCGGCCAGCGCTTGAGGATACGGGTTCCGGTTGCGGAAATGCAGGATCAGATCGTGCTGCCCGCAGAGGCTGTCGCGCAGGAGGGGGCCGACTTCTACGTCTTTCGTCGCAACGGGCGCGAACGCTTCGATCGTATCGCGGTCCAACTGCTCTACCGGGACAACGAGGTCGTCGTGATCGCGCAGGATGGCGCGATCTTTCCCGGCGATGTCGTCGCCCGCCGTGCCGCCCACGAAATGCAGATGGCGATCAAGAACAAGTCTGGCGGCGCGATCGACCCACACGCCGGGCACTCTCATGGATGATGAACGCAGAGAAGACTCGATCACGCCGTCCCGGCCGTCAGCAGGTCCGGCTGATCGGCTGATTCCAGCAACTTGTCGGTGCTTTCGGGATCGACGTTGCGGCAGATGTCGGTGAGACGGCTCGCGATCTCGCCAAGTTCCTCCTGCCAGAGCGCGCTCGACATGTGCGGCGGCGTGAGTTGGGAGAACTCGCCGCACAGCAGGATCATTCTCAACAGGTGCCGGAAGATGAGTCCCTCCTGCTTCGTGAGATCCCGGCTGGTGACGTACTTCTGAAAATCATGGAACTGCAGCGCGTCTCCCGCGAC
>JANNSB010000315.1:0-10733 GCA_031402175.1 Planctomycetaceae bacterium | reverse complement strand
CGACGCAACGCCACCATGAAAAATTGAACGCCGTCTTGGAGGCGCTCAAGGAGTCCGATCGTCGCAAGGACGAATTCTTGGCGATGCTCAGTCACGAACTCCGCAATCCCCTTGCCCCCATCCTCAACGCCTTGCAACTGCTTCAACTCCAGAAAGGCGAGAACTCCGTTCAGCAAAAAGCCCGATCCATCATTGAGCGTCAGGTGGGGCAACTGGCGCATCTCGTGGATGACCTGATGGAAGTCTCGCGCATTACCAGCGGCAGGGTGCAACTTCGCCGTGATCGGGTCGTCGTGAGCGGCATCGTGGAACGTGCGGTCGAGACGACTCGTCCGCTGATCGACCAACACAAGCATGAACTAACGGTGTCGTTGCCGCGTCAACCGATCTGGCTGAACGCCGACGCTGTACGGCTGGAACAGGTGGTCGTCAACTTGCTCACCAACGCCGCCAAGTACACGCGCGAAGGCGGTCACATTTGGCTGACCGTCCAGCAAGAGGGCGACGGGTGTGTGTTACGCGTGCGCGATACCGGCGTCGGCATCGCCCCCGAACTCCTGCCCCGTATCTTCGACCTGTTCACGCAGGCAGATCGGTCGCTGGACCGCTCACAAGGGGGGCTCGGCATTGGACTGGCCCTCGTGCAACGGCTGGTGGAAATGCACCACGGAAGAGTTGCGGCTTCCAGTGCGTTGGGACAGGGCAGCGAGTTCGTCGTGCGTCTGCCGGTGGTGCTGACTCCCGCACCGCAGCCAAACCCTCATAAGGGGCCGGTCACGGAAACCGGACAGCCGACCATACGAGCCTTACGGGTGCTTCTGGTGGATGACAGCGAGGACATGGTTTTCGCCACCTCAATGCTGATGGAAAGGTCCGGGCATGATGTTCGGACTGCTCACGACGGGCCGACCGCAGTGCAAGCCGCCCTCGATTACCGACCGGACGTGGTGTTGTTGGACATCGGCTTGCCGGGACTTGACGGTTTTGAGGTAGCGAAACGGATCCGGCAGCATCCCGATCTCAAAAACGTCGTGCTGGTCGCCATGACGGGGTATGGACAGGAGACCGACCGGCAGCGTTCGCAGGAAGCGGGGTTCGATCACCATTTAGTCAAGCCCGCCCGTTTCGAGCAGATACAAGAAATCTTGGCGAGTGTTTCGGAGTCAGGAGTCAGGAAAGAAGCCTATGCCGACGACCGATAAGACTCTTCGGGTTCTCGTAGTTGATGACAACCGAGACGGTGCGGACGCACTTGGCCTGCTGGTTGAAGAACTCGGCAACCAAGTGCATGTGACCTATGGTGGGGCGAAGGCACTAGAAGTTGCCACCGCATTTCGGCCCGATCTGATGCTCGTCGATTTGGTCATGCCTGGCATGGATGGTTGTGGTCTCGTGATGCGCTTGCGCCAGATACCTGCCTTCGCTCAAACGAAAATCGTGGCCATCACAGGCCAGAAAGGCGAGGAACACAAATCTTCGGCGATGAAGGCCGGGTTCGATGCAGTCCTCTTCAAGCCCGCTTCTCTGACAGAAATAAAAGCGGTCTTAGCCAGTGTCGTGGTCTCAGATGCGGGCCAATCGCCAAGACTGCCCGAGCGTGCGCGTCTCGGAGCAGAGCGACGTTTGCCGATTGGCGAAGCTCGACGAATCAGGAATGAGCGCAAGTCAAAAACCCTTACTCAAGCAGAGAGCGAAGCAGCCATTTGTGACGGGATCATTCGGTTTCAAGAGGAGTATTTGGGATGGAGGTCGGAGCAGATTCACGCCCACTTCATCAAAGACCTCTTGGTGGTCCGCATTCGAGGTGTTTTGACTTTAGCCGAACGGCAACTGGCTAAATCGTTGTCGCCGGAGAAAGGAAGGAATCTTATCAAGCAAGTACGAAAGCAACTGCTGGAGTTGGCACGCCCGATGTTGGATTCGCTGGTCCACGAGGTCGCTGGCGTGAAAGTGTTGAGCATGCACCATGACATCAGTACCGTGATCGGCGAAGAAGTGGTCGTCTTTTCCTTGGCCGGAACGCCTCGCTTCGGGTAGCTGCAACGTGTGATGCAATTTGGCACGCTGCTCATTCCGTCGGCCTCTCTCTAAATTTAACCCTCGGCGCCACTTGCCTTTACGCCGCAAATTGCCGTAGCAAAACGTCGTCCCAGGTAGCAAGTCCACGCCGGAAAAGTTCAATAGCCGTCTTGTCTTCCCGACTATTTAACTCTTTTAGGGAACGCTGTTTAGGGGAACGGCGGCTAGACCCTTGCTGGGGTTCGTTTGCCTTAGACCCCGATGTAGGCCCCCGCCCACCCGTTTGCGTCCCGCTGCCGAGGGATCGCACGCGGCTTGTGGACGTGATCGATTGAGTTGAGTAGCCTCTCGGCTACGAACGCCACCGACAATTCAAGTCGATCTTGAACGAGCGCATCCCGAGAATCAATCACTGCAACACTCGTCACTGCATCCATCTTGGAAGTTGCCGAAATTCGCAGGCGTTGCATCCGTGGACGGAGCCGAGGGTTGGCCATTCGAGAGGGATGTGTGGGCATTCATTCGCTGCATATTCTGGCGAACACCCGTTCGCGTTTGCCAATACAAGTCACGGAGGCCTTCGGCGTGGCGAGCTTCAAAAGCTTCCATGTGTGGACCTACGAGACGAAATCGCAGCTCGCGACCCGCGATTTGACCAATAACGGTGTACCAGGAACATGTAGCGGCAACATGACTACTTTCGTCAGTTCCGGGATCTTCCGCGATTGTCTCTTGTGGTCTGCGGTGGGGGGGATAGGATGAGACTGCGTGGGGAGAGGCGTCCACAAGGCGCGCCCCCACTCATTCGGATGACTTGATAGAGCGCAATCCAATGTCCATTGGAAGGCGCGTTGCTCAGTAAGCCGACGTGTTGGAAACCTCCGGGTGTTCCGACACGTCGGTTTTTTTGTTGCGCTGGCCGTCGAGTTGATTCAACCCACTATCACCCTGGAAAGGAAGCACGCTATGTCCATGACCACTGAGAAGGAATACGAACACATCGGCGAGACTCGTGGATGCCAGGATCACGACCACGATCTGGTGCATGAGTTGAGCCGCCGGCTGGACGGCATTTGGCGCTACGACCAGTACATCGCCAACGCCGATAGTCAGGCGGATCTGCAGGAATTCTGGCGCGAAGTGAAGGCTCAGGAGCGGGCGAACATTGACGAGCTTAAGAAGCTGATCGCGGAACATGTGCAGAAGAAGTGCTTCTAGATCGGCCGAGTTCCGGCACATTGCCGGCCCCCGATCATCACTCTCAGAGAGGGAGTTCAGGCATGTTGATCGTCTCCAGAAAGATTCAGGAATCCATCGTCGTCGGCAAATCCGACGGCTTCGATTCGGCATTCAAGGTCACCGTGCAGGGAGTGAACGACGGGAAGGTGAAGCTGAGCTTCGAGGTCATGTCCGCTGTACCTGCCACTCCCATCGAGGAGTGGAGGCGCCGCGCCGCTCTTGAGGCAGCTTCGTACGAAAGTACCGATGAATTCATCCTTCCCGCGGAACCGCGAGAACTGTTCTTCGACGCCGACCGGGCACACCTCACCACCGAAGAAATCAATGATTAATCGACAATTCGACTCCGAAGTCGCCGAGCCGGTGACACGCGAAGACCTCATTGCCCTGCTGAACGAGGATCTGGCCCGTGAGTACCAGGCCGTCATTTCGTATGTGGTCTATTCGCAAGTTCTCAAGGGCGCGCAGTACATGAACATCGCCGCCGAATTGGAAGTGCACGCGGCCGAAGAACTCGCGCACGCCCTGCTCATTGCCGGCCAGATCGACTACCTCGGCGGAATGCCGCTGACGGTAGCGAAGGCAGTCAAAACATCGGACCGAGCGGAAGACATGCTGCGGTTCGACCTGGAGAGCGAGAACGAAACGATCGGCCATTACCGGCAGCGCGTCCGCCAGTGCGAAGCCTTGGGCGAGTACGCCGTCGCTGAACACATCCGAGACATTCTCGTGGAGGAACAGGACCACCAGATTGCCCTGGCGAATGCGCTGGGTGTGGAGATTCCAGACGTCACTCGGCGCGACGACAGATAGCAGGATCAGATCGATGCGCACGCCGCACAGTATCGGCAACGCAAATGTCGCTTAGAGGAGTGAGGAAATGAGTATTGGCAGCGTTTTCAGTTGGATTCTCTGTGGGTTGGTTGTCGGGGGACTTGCGCGGTTGCTCGTTCCCGGGCGACAACGCATGAGTCTGGCGATGACGGCGTTGCTCGGCATCGTCGGCGCACTGTTGGGCGGGTTTCTCTATTCCATCATCCGGGGACCATCCGTCCAGCCTTTTTCACTGGCCACCCACAACTGGTACGGCTGGATCGTCGCCACGCTGGGCGCGATGCTCGTGGTGTGGGTGTATCCGCAGGTCTATCCCAAAAAATGGTGGCGTTAACCTGGCGGTCTGTTCCGCCAGGAGTTTCGGCCCGCTCTTGGGCCTCTTGTGTGTGTTCTCTACATGGAGTTTGTGTAATGTCTCGAAAGGTACTGTCTCTGGTCGTGCTCGCCACGGCCTTTACGATGATCGTCGGCGTATCGGATGCCGAGGCCGGACGACGTCACTGTCGCTTTAGACACCAGAGTTGCAGCCACAACAGCAACTATGGCCATGGCAATTGCGGCCATCAGCAGTCATGGAACCACGGTTGCCAGCAGACGAACTGCGGTTACCAGCAGACATCGAACTGCGGCTGCCAGCAATCGAGTTGTGGCGGAAACAATGGCTGCGGCGTAACACAATCCACTTGTTGTTGCTGCTGCATGCAATCCGCATGCGCCGTACCGGTGATCCCTGCCAGCCATAGCCATTCGGCCCAGCAGTCGCCGCATACCGGTCATGAAGTCTATCAATCAGCCGATCACGAAGTTGATTCGAACGTATCGAATCAAGAGTCCTCGTTTGAAGCGCAACCGACTCCCCGGACGTCCGTCGAAGGAGACGTATTCATTCCGTAGGTCCAGCGACTGCCTGACTGATGAGTTTCATCAGGAAGAACGACGACGCGGACGTGGCGAGCTGCATCGAATCTCAAACTAAAGATGTCCGGCTCGCCCAAACTGTGAATCAGGTCGTACGTCGTCTAGTGACTGCCTGAATGAATGAGGCGCCGGATGCTGGTCCTGGACTAGCATCCGGTCTTCATCACCCATGTATCAATATTTTTGAAGTCGCAACACCCTGTCGGGCTGTTGCCTGGATTCCTTTCAACAGGAGAACTGTCATGTTGGGTACCATTCTGCTTGTGCTGCTGATTCTATTCCTGCTGGGCGCCATTCCGGCCTGGCCACACAGTCGAAGCTGGGGCTACGGACCCAGCGGCGGCATCGGACTCGTGCTGCTGATCCTGGTCATCCTGATCCTCATGGACAAAGTGCACATCGGCTTTTGACGCCCGAAGCATCAACTTCAGAATACGTGTACAAGAAACAGGAGAACTGTGATGAAAAGACTGCTTGTGATTTTGGCCGTCCTCGTGGTGGTCTCGGTCAGCCTTGGCTTCTACCGGGGCTGGTTCACCATGTCGACGGACACCGCACTCGACAACAACAAAGTCGAAGTCAACTTGACCGTTGATCCGGACAAGGCGCAAGAAGATGCGGAGGAACTGAGGGACAACGTCGTACCAGATTCGCTGGAGTCGACCGACGAGTCTACGTCTGACGCCGAATCGACGGCAGTGCCGTCCGACGGTTCGCCGGAAAACGAATCGACGGATGGGACGCGTGAGGACAATGACAATCAATAGTCGCGGCGAGACGTTGCTTGACGCAACATCGTTCGCCACGGTTGACCCCGGGCACCCTGCGATTAGCGACAGACAAAAGGATCCAATGATGTGGAGGGCAATGCCGACGGCGATGATTGAGGAACTCGCCTAGCGTTGCAATCCAGAGGATCCTATGGCACTCCCAGAAAAAATCCCCGAAGCACCGTCGATACTGACGCTGGCGTCGATCGCCGTGGTCGTTGCGGCCCTGTATCTGGCCAAGGGGATCCTGGTTCCGTTCACGCTCGCGGTGCTGTTGAGCTTCTTGCTGAGCCCGGTGTGTGCCTGGCTGGAGCGGCGGGGGCTCGGCCGGATCGCGGCAGTGGCGCTGACGACCACCCTGGGGTTTACCGTGCTGGGGATGGTCGTCTGGATGGCAGGCGTGCAGATGACCCAGTTGGCCCCCCGAATCCCCGAATACCGGAGAAATCTCGAGGAGAAGCTGGGTTCGGTGAATGAGTACGCCGTCGCCTCACTGAGGAAGTGGACCAGATCAGCCGAGGAGATCGACCAAAGTCTCGTGCCGCCGGAACCGACCAGCGAACCGCTGGGAACGGACGAACTGCCCTTCTCGGTCCGCGTCCTTTCCTCGCCTGTGAGCCCATGGCAGGTATTTGGCGGCATGTTTGGCACACTGATCGAAGTGTTGGGAACCGCCGGCATCGTCATCGTGCTGGTGGTGTTCTTCCTGTTCCGGCGGGAGGATTTGCGCGATCGATTCATCCACCTGGTTGGCAAAGGCCATGTGACCGTGACAACACAGATGATGGAGGACGCAGGCGCGCGGGTCAGTCGCTACCTCTTGATCCTGTTTCTCCTCAATGTCGCCTTTGGTATTTGCATCGGCCTCGGACTATTCCTGATTGGCGTGCCCAATGCCGTCCTCTGGGGGATCCTGGCCGCGGCCTTCAGGTTTGTTCCCTACCTCGGCCCGGTGATGGCCGCCGTGATGCCGATTGGCCTGTCGATGGCCATCGCGACGGGCTGGGTCGCGACAATCTTGACGGTCTTGCTGTTCGTGTTACTGGAGCTGTTTAACAACAACATCCTGGAGCCCTGGCTCTACGGCAAGAAAACCGGAGTGTCAGCGGTGGCGGTCATCTTGGCGGCTGTCTTCTGGTCATGGTTGTGGGGACCAGTGGGGCTCCTGCTGGCGACCCCCTTGACGGTGTGCATTCTGGTCGTCGGCAAGCACGTTCCCCAACTCGCCTTCCTGGACATTCTGCTGGGTACGGAGCCGGTGTTTGAACCTAAGACTCGCATCTATCAGCGCCTGCTGGCAGGGGATCAGGAAGAGGCTGTCGAATTGTTCGAAGAGTATCTGGAGAATAGTTCGCTCGTTGAAGTCTACGACACGGTGCTCATCCCGGCACTGGCGCTGGCCGAGACGCATTGGGAACTCGGCGAACTCAATGAAGCCAAGCACAATTTCATCCTGCAAGGTCTGAAGGACATGATTCAGGTCCATGGCGAGCGCCTGCAGGAAATGTCAGCAATAGAGGACGCCGCAGTCGTGCAAGAAGGAGTCGGTGATTCCAGTCCCGCTCTGGAGACGAACTCGTCACAGGTGAGTATTCTCTGCCTGCCGGCGCGCACCGAGGCGGATGAAATCACCGCCCTGATGCTTGCGCAATTGTTGGAGACGAGCGGATGCGTTGTGCAGACCGTCCCCGTTACGTCACTGTCCGGCGAATTCAGTGATCTCTTGGAGCGGTACACCGCCGATGTGGTTTGCGTTTCCGCTACACCTCCCGCCGCTGTGATGCACGCTCGCTATCTCTGTAAGCGCCTCCGCAATCGAATTGCGGATGCAAAACTGGTCGTGGGGTTGTGGAACGCACAGGCCGACCTGACCAAGGCCAGTGTGCGCATCGGCGGCGGCGCCATCGTTGTGGCGACATTGGCGGAGGCACAAGAACAGATCCGCCTGCTCACCAAGCCGTGTTTTCCGTTTTCCGAGAAGCAATCTATTCCGAATGGCGACCCCGGGATTGTGGAGGAGGCGCGCCTGACGTTGGTGTAACGTCGCCAATAGCAGGCGAACTTGATCTGGCCCCTCAGACAATCCTGCGGAAACTTGAATCCCACCGTGCGTGCTCTTGTTATTTCCATCGGAGCTCCGTAGAATACAAGTCGTCGGAGAGAAGGCTCTGCAAGCCCTTCCCGACCTCACACATTCGGACGACTAGATAAATAGCAACCTGGCAGTACCAGGGGGCTCGTTAAAAAGTAAACCGACGTGGCGCAACACCTGCGGGTGTTCTGCCATGTCGGTTTTTCTTTTGGCCCTCTCAACAATCTCTAGAAACAGGAGTCACCATCATGAGTGGCAAGACAGACGTGGTCAAAGGCCGAATCAAGGAAGCTGCCGGCGCGTTGACCGGCAATGACGAGCTTCGCGACGAGGGGAAGGCCGACCAGGCGATCGGCGAGTTGAAGCAAGTCGCCGAGAAAGCCGTGGAGAAGGTCGAAGAAGCCGTGAAAAAAGTTCGCAAGTAAATTCGCTGTTAGCAAACCCAGTCCAACAGGAGCATTTCGTGACCAGCGAACCGATGGTCGACCACGGAGAAACGATTACCGCGCCCGCGGGCAAAGTGATCGGCTTCCTGGATGGCAAAGCTGAATTCGAGGGATTTACCGATGCCTTACGGGCTGCCGGCTATCCAGATACGAGCATCACGTCACTCTACGGCGCGGACGGCCTTCAGCTTCTGGAGCGACTGAAGAAGGACAGTTTTTTCTTCGGAGATTCTGAGGATCACGTCATCCAACTCAGCTTCAGAGAACTGGAGCAGGGACATTACGCCGTGGCGACTGAAGTCGCAGACCGCAATCACGCCGTGGAAATCGCCAGTCTGGCGGCACCTTATGGCGGACACGGTTTCACGTACTTCGGAGCTTGGATGAACGAGCAGCTTCCCAATACGTGAGTGACACATCATCAACAACAGGAGTGAATCATGATTGATCGACAGGAATTGGAAGGCCATTGGAAGCAAATCGTGGGGCAAGTCCGCGAGAAGTGGGGTCAAGTGACCGACGATGAGTTGCAAAAGGCGCAGGGCAGCACGGAAAAACTTATCGGCGTCATTCAGCAGAAGACAGGCGAGTCGAAGCGCGTCGTCGAAGAGTTTCTGCAAGGCGTGGTCGACGAGGGATCCTCGGTTGTACAACGCGTGAAGGATGTCGCTCAAGGTGTCGCCGAACGTGCTCAAGAGGAGTATCAGCACGTCTCCGATAAAGTGCGCGAAGGCTACGACGAAGCGGGACAGCTCGTGCGGCATCGTCCCATGCAGTCGATCGCTGCCGTATTCGGCGTCGGACTGATCGCCGGTCTGCTGGCCAGCATCCTCCTAAGATCGCGCTCTTGACGAAGCGGGGAGAGGGTCTGGCAATCATGAGTCAATCAACGGACGACATACACCGGAAGATGGCGACCATTCGCGCGAGCATGAATGGCGGCATCACCGGGATCGTGTCGAACGCGAAGGATCTTGTGGACTGGAAATACTACCTGCGCTCGTATCCGTGGACCGGGTTCGGACTGGCGCTGGCAGTGGGTTACCTGGCCGTGCCGCGACGATCCAAGTCTGTCAGTCCCGATGCGGAGTCTCTGGAAGGTCTGGCGAACGGGGAGCGCCGCGTCATCAACGAGTCCCCGAGTTGGCTGACGTCGGCTTACAGTCTGCTTCTTCCCGCTCTGGTGCGGATGGGTGTTGGACTTCTGGCAGGCCAGTTGGCGAATGGGTACCGGTCGGTAGCGGATAAAAGCAGGCCCCAGGAGGTTCAATCGTGATCTCGCGAATCATTCCGACAACTCCTACAAGACCATTCAGCGGCAGCCACCGTCCGTCATCGACAAGGTCCGCAGGACCACATCGCGGGTCGGTGTGGCAAGAGATGGACGAGTGGGTGAGTGAGCATTCGATAGTTCTTGTCAGTGTGGCGTTAGTCATGGGAGTCGCCCTCGGATGGCTGGTCAAACGACGATAAACGGGCGTCCAGAACAAGGACCTGCAGCGGAATCAGCGGCCGCCGGCGTCGGTCGCAATGTGTCCGGACTCGTCCACGACCTGATTTCACTGGGGGAGTTGCAATGTCAACTGATGGCATGCAACTTTCGTGAAGGGATCGCCCAGAGTCGACTGTCCGTCGTACTCATCGTCTGCGGCGTACTGTTGGCTCTGGGAGCAGTGCCAGTTGTATTGCTGGGGATTGGTTGGTCACTCATCGCCTACATCTCTCTCACTCAGGCAGAGGCGTTCTTGGTGGTGGGCCTGGGGGCGCTCTGTATTGCCGCTCTGGCTGTGTGGTGGGGCTGGAAACGATCGCAAGCCGCGTGGGCCACATTCACGGGATCCCGGCGCGAACTCGTCGAGAATCTGAATTGGGTGAAACGTGCGCTGCAGGAACAGTCCGGAGGCGACACCAGTCGCCGCCGCTGGAACTAGAGATTCAATATCTATCAATCGAAGAGGAGACCAACATGACCAAAAGCAACAGTGCGGTCGCGGAACCCAAACGCGCATCGAAACTCGTATCGAAAGAGATGCACCCGACCACCGATCTGATCGAGTACGTCAAAGAGTACTCCCGCGCAAATCCCGAAATGGCCGCCTGCTGGTGCCTCGGAATCGGCTTTCTCCTCGGCTGGAAACTCAAATTGTGGTAGCACCAGTTTGATCACGGGAAGGCGAGGCGTCGGATGCCACTACGCAATGATGCCTCTGCAAGCGTGGACGATTCACAATGGCCGATACCAACCTGCCGCTGCCCTACTCAGACGACGTCGAGGCGATTCCGCCGGACGAGGGGGATGATATCGAGCGTGTGCTTCAGGCCCTGAGACTGATGCTGGCGCGGACACAGGCGAAGAGCGGCGAGTTCCGGGCTGATGTGCATGTCAAAGTTCATGGCTGTGCGAACGGCGAGTTC
>JANNSB010000314.1:0-2163 GCA_031402175.1 Planctomycetaceae bacterium | reverse complement strand
ACCAACTCACCCGCCAGTTCTCGGTGACCAAGGACCAAGTGAAGGCCAACAAATACGACCTCTCCGCCAGCCGTTACCGGCAAGTTGAGCAGGACGACGAATTCTATGAGCAGCCGATGGTCACACTTGAACGATTGCGGCAATTGGAGGCTGTGGCGACAAGCGATGTCGTGGCGCTGGAGAGGATGCTCAAGTGAGCGGGAGCCCATCCATTGCTCTAGGCGAGATAATGGCTCTGAACTCCGGCTCGGTGGATCCTTCGAGGTTCCCGAATGAGAGTTTTGACCTCTACAGTATTCCCGCCTTCGAGAGTGGACTGCCAGAGGTTGCTGCGGGGCATCACATTGGCTCCTCAAAACAGGTCGTTCAGCCGGGCGATGTGCTGCTGTCGAGAATCGTCCCCCACATCCGTCGCGCCTGGGTAGTCGGCGGGGCACGGGGGCGCCGACTTATTGCTTCCGGGGAGTGGATCGTCTTTCGAAGCACCCGAATCCATCCAAGCTATCTCCGCTATCTCTTGGCTGCAGACTCGTTTCATTCCCAATTCATGAAGACTGTTGCAGGTGTTGGTGGGTCTTTGCTTCGAGCACGCCCAGCCCAAGTTGCGGACATCGAAGTGCCCTTTCCGACATTGTCCGAGCAGCGGCGGATCGCCGGGCGATTGGAGCAGGCGGACCGGCTTCGCCGCATCCGCCGCTACGCCCTCGAACTCACCGACACTTTCCTCCCCGCCGCCTTCCTCGAACTCTTCGGCGGAACTGGCGACAGGTCCCCGGCGCCCACTCTTGATGAACTCGCCGCAGACAAGCCGCACGCCATCCGCACCGGCCCATTCGGCAGCCAGCTTCTCCACTCCGAATTCACCGACAGCGGCATCGCCGTGCTCGGCATCGACAATGCGGTGAACAATCATTTCGCATGGGACCAGCGCCGTTTCATCTCCCTAGACAAGTACGAGCGGCTAAAGCGATACACGGTGTTTCCGGGCGACGTGATCATCACCATTATGGGAACTTGTGGCCGGTGTGCGATTGTCCCCGCCGATATCCCAACGGCAATCAACACGAAGCACCTTTGCTGCATCACTCTCGATCAGAGGCGATGCCTCCCAGTTTACCTCCACGGCGCCTTTCTGTTTCACCCGTTCGTCCGGCGCCAACAGGGCGCGGCGACGAAGGGCGCCATCATGGATGGACTGAACATGGAGATTATCAAGGGTCTTCGGATTCCAGTGCCTCCGATGCCGCTCCAGCAGAGGTTTGCGGCCCTGGTGGACCGAGTGGAGCGTCTCCGTACGGTGCAGCGGGAGGCGTTGCGTCAAGCCGACCACCTCTTTGCTTCGCTCCTCCACCGTGCCTTCAGTGGCGGGGCGTCCGAGAAAGGCGGTCAGTCCGCCCGCGATGCGGCGGAGCCTCGGCCTGGATACGAACCGGGCAACGGGAAAGGGACGCGGTGAACCACTGGCCAGCCACGCCGAAGAACGCCACAACCACTGCGCTGGAGCAGGCAGAGGTGCTGTCGGAGGGGTGGGCGGAGGCGTGAGACTGACCGGGATCGTCGCAAGCTGACGACTGTCGTTTGCGTAGTGCGGCCTGGTGTCCCGGGCTAGCGCTCGGGGTCGGTGATAAAGCGAACGAATGTCGCTGTGAACTCTGTATACCCGAAACCGTCGCCGGAGTAGCTGCTATTCGCAGTAATCCGCCCATCGTCGTGACGCACCCAACGTTGAACCTGTGAGAACAGCCCGGCGGATCGAAGTTCCTCGACGGCTGACATCACGAAGTAGGGGTCGTGATCGGTGCCACTGCAGATCGTCTCTGCAACGCGCTGCGCCGTGATGAACGTCGACTTCGACCGCTCATGCACGGGCTTCGTGACGACTGCACCAAACTCGCGATGAAGTTCTGCCAAAACGTCCAACGCTGAGCGAGATAGCGTGCGTAGTAGGTCGACGAATTTGTGTTTCATCGTGAGCGAGAGGTCGCTGCTCCCGCCGTGCAGGAGGGCGTTCGCAAAGAACTGGCGCTTCTCCGACATCTGTGCGTTCAAAACAGCGTCCAAGACTTTGGCGGTGAACTCTAAGCCTTCCTCAGACGCAAACCAGTGGCTATCGAGTCGTGGTTGTGTTTGGTCGAGTCGTTCTGTTACGTCTTGTGCGAATTG
>JANNSB010000313.1:0-5478 GCA_031402175.1 Planctomycetaceae bacterium | reverse complement strand
CGGGATCAGACTCTGGAACAACTCGATGCCCTCCGGCGCGAGTACTCGGCCAAGTGGCTGCAGTTACAGGCTCTGCTCGATACGAATCGCCAGCGACGTGAACAACTGGATGTTATCGCGGGGGCCACTCTCGATGAGCCGGGCCCGGTCGTGTCGCAAGCCCCCTAGTCCACGATTCATAAACCATCCCGCCCACCGGGCGTCTTTCCGATCCCTGCCATGGTGAACAGACACGTTTTCCTGCCGCTCCTGGTCGCGTGCTTGTGGGCATGGAATGGGGAGTCGGTGTCGGCTCAGACTGATCGCGGATTTACCCGCATCGTGCCCAGTACGGCGACCGGCGTCGAGCTGAATCGGCAGCGAGATCTGTGGGTGATGGAAGTTCAGTACAAGCGGGTGCGCATCGTGTGGGTCGAATTCACCGATCCCGCAACCGGCGAAAAGGTCACCGAACCGGTCTGGTATCTGGCCTATCGCGTATTGCCCCGGCCTCTGCCCGCGATCGACGACACCGCGACGCAACCACAGAACGAACTCGATCAGCGCCTGGGGGCATCGTTGTTCATTCCGGAATTCACGCTGATGACCTATGACGAGCGGGATCCCGAGAATCCAGACGATCAAATCCCGAATCAGATACTGATGGACCAGGTCATACCCGAGGCGTTGCCGGTGATCAATGAGGTGGAGCGTCCTCGTGACGTGGCGGGCTATCCCCAGTTTGTCGATTCGGTTTCGCTGGTTCAAGATGTACCTCAGCCCGTGGCCGCCGACGCGGAAGACCAGCCTTGGATTTATGGCGTGGCGACTTGGCGCGGCGTCGATCCTGAAACCGACTTCTTCAAGATTCAAATGCTGGGTTTCTCGAACGGGTATGAACTCACCGGCGACGAAGCCCATCCGCGCCCCTGGCGAAAGACGATTGAACAGCGGTTCACTCGACTCGGAGACGAATTCGACCTTACGCTGAAAGAGTTCGCCTTCGACGGCGAACCACAGTGGCTCTACGTTCCCGATGAGGGGACGACAGCGGCCGGCGAATGACAATGGGCGAGTTGTACGAGATCGCCCTCACTTCGCCGAGATCGTGTGCTGCAGCGGCAAGAGCACCTGCTCGACCACGCACTCCTTGAGCAGTTTCTCGGCCAGCACGCGAAGTTCGCACAGCGTCTCCTCGAAGCTCCCGTCATGCGGCAGGCTGCCGTACTGCCGCAGCGTGAAGTAGACGCTGATCGCCTCTTCGGGAAACTCGTTGCGGCGCACCTGATAGGCGTTGGTGCGGGTTTCGATCATCAGCCGGCATTGTCGCCGGCAGTCGTCCTGCAAAGCCATAGTGATGGCCGGCTCGAAGTTGAGGGGCCTGGCGCCGGGAATCTCCACCAGACTGTCGAGCGGGCTGCCGACGCCGAGCGCCTCGGCCACGACTTCATCGTGATTGCCGCGATAGACGAAGTCGAACCCCAGCAAAAAGTCGAGGGCCTCGCAGTCGAGCGGACTGACCGACAGCATGTAGGGCGCGATCTCGAGGGCGAGCCGATGCTGCTCCATGGCGACATCGACGCTCTCGGGGTTGACGAACCCGCTGCAGATGCGGCGGGCCTCGATGCTCATCCAGCGATAGCGAGGCTGGTCCTTGTCCTCTTCGAGGACGAAGTCGCCTGTTTCCCGCGTATAGAAGTTCCGCATCGACGGGTACGACTTCTGAACTCGTCCGAAGAACTCGAGCACCGTCTCCCGGGCCGACGGGAGAGGCATCTCGGTGTACAAGTTCATATTGACGTAAACGTCATCCGCAAACGCGGAGTACTCAAGCATTTACTCTATCCTCCAGGCGTGGGGGCCAAAGGGCCGGAATCCACGCATGCATGGCGATTGAATCGTGCAGCCACGATTCTACGGGTCACAGCGAGTCGGGTCGAGGGTGGGGAAGCGGAGTGCGCTTACAACGATGAGCGATTGAGCCCGCGAGGGAGTTAGAGATTTCATTGCTCCTCGGTCCCTGTTCTCCGTCACTTCAGCGCCTGCAGCACCTGATCGGTGATCGCCTGGATGATGGCTTCCAGTTGCGCCTCGCTGGGAGCCTTGTCGCCGGCGGCTTTCACGGCGCCCTTGAGGTAGCCGGCGAATGCGGGGGGTGGGTCGAATGCGGCCACTTGAGGAGCATCGCCTGCCGCTTGGTATCCCTCGCGATACGCGGTGTTGCCGCACAGGTCGCAGTTCTCCAAATGAAACCGCGGGTCGTCAAACCCGAGCTTCTTCTTCAAGTCGAGCAGTTCGCGGGATTCCTTTTCGTTCAGATATGTGATGCCGCCAAGCTGCTTCGAGAGAATCAGGATGCGGCAGTAGGCGTCGAGGATTTCAGTTTTCCAGTAAGCTTCCTCGAGCGTTTTACCGAAGCTCACAGTGCCGTGATTGGTGAGGATGATCGTGTTCGTCGCCAGCAGAAACGGCTTGACGGTGTCGGCGAAGGCCTGCCCGCCGGGGGTCTGGTAGGGGGCCAGCGGGACTTCTCCCATGAAGACTTCGATCTCCGGCAGCACGCACTGCGGGATCGCTTCGCGGGCCACGGCGAAGGCGGTGGCATGCGGCGGATGGCAGTGCACGACGGCCCTCACATCGGGCCGTTCCTTCATAATAGTCAGATGCAGCAGAATCTCGCTGGTGCGCTTCTTGATTCCGGCGAGCTGGTTGCCGTCGAGGTCGACCATGCAGACGTCGTCGGGCTTCATGAAGCCCTTGCAGATCATGGTCGGGCTGCAGAGCACTTCGTTGGGGCCGATGCGGTACGAGATATTCCCGTCATTGGCGGCCGCGAAGCCCTTGTTGTAGACCCGCCGGCCGATCTCGCAGATCCATTCCTTGATCTCCTTGGCCTCGGCGTTGTTGAAGAGCGGATGGAACTGGTTCATATCGGAAAGGAGTCAGGAGTCAATTTAGGGAACGCCCTCTGTGGCGTTCCGGATGGCGGATTGGAGTCGTGATCGCTTTGGTGCGGTCTCGTGAAAGACGATAGTTCCCGTGGCTCACGAGATCGCGGTAGATCGATGCACCCGCCATCCCGCCGGCTACAACATCATCGACCGGTCACGACGGCGACCATCAATCCATGAAAATCCGGTGCCATTTCGGGAAGATGACATCCAGGAGGTCACGGCCTTCCTCGGTCGCGAAATAGGTCGTGCGGAATTCGTCTTGTTGGATTTCCCCGACAATCGCCACTCGAGCGCCATCTTCCGAGTAGAGCCAGTCGGGTTTTCGAAACCACTCCACGATGGCTTGCAGGTCTTCCCGGTTGGCGGGCAGGTCGACGCGGCCGTCGAGCGAAAACTGGTAGGCATACTCTTCCAGTTTCGGCCAAGGGAGGTCGGTTTCGGCACCCTGCCAGTAGGGAGCGAGAATCGACTCGTCATCCGGCTTTACGTTCGGATTGTGCAGCATGTCGATCGCGTTCCACGGGCAGATCGTCAGCGTGTATTTGTCGTCGCTGTCGGACGGCGAGCGGTAGCACATCTGGCAGCCGATGCAGCGCGATGTGTCGATCTGGTGATAGCTTTGGCCGGGGATCGGGCTGCGGACTTCATAGATGCAGTCGACCGGGCAGACCGTGGCGCACGACTGGCAACTGGTGCACGAATCCTTGTTGATGACGTTGAGATACCGCGTCTCTTTCTTGCGGTCATCCTTTCGCGTGCGGAAGTATTCGTCGACCGAGATCGTCATGTGAGGGGCCAGGATTCAGGGGCCAGACGCCGGGTGGGAGTGGCGAAACTCCCCGTCCTTACATGATGAAGAATAGTTCGAGAATCATCCTCCGAAAAGCCAGCAATCCTCGCAATTCGAGCGGTTCCCAGGGGTGAGACCTCAGAATCTCCGTCGTGGAGGGCTTCGAGCGGCAATTCGGCCGGCGGTGGCTGCGGGAGAATCCGAATTGTTTCGCGTGAGACTCGGAGTTCGATCTGTGATCCCTGAAGCACCTGTTTCGCCCACATCAGCCGATTGAGCGGGTCGACGGGGGGAACCTGGTCGCTCGTGGTGGTCGGCAGTGCGACCTCGATCGTCAAGCCGAGGTGTAGATTCGCCGCCAGACCAACGAGCATTTGATGCCAGCCCTCAGCCGACAGGGCATAGACTTCGGCCACCGCGACCTGAACGTCAGCGTCGACCACTGGTTTCAATGACGGCCCATCGGCCGGAATCAGCGACTCACACGGCGATTCGATCGACCGATCGGCAATGTCATTCGGCCCAAGGGTATTGGTCGTGGCTTGGCGATTCAGCAAGAACGAGGTGCATCCCAGTACTGCAGCGACGGCCGCCAGCATCCCCCCTGCCCTGCCGAGCAGGCTTGCTACAACACTTGGTTTCGCATCGATTTGCATTGCCGTAGAGCACGCACAAGATTCCGAACTGGGGAAGTGAATGGCCTCCCGTGGATGGATCGACAGCCGGAAACTGGCGGAATGAGTGAATCACCGGCACGGGCCGACTTGTCGCAAGATTGCGATGTGTCTCGGTCATCGGCTCAATCACGAGAATGCACGTATTCCCTGTTTTCATAAAACTTTATGAAAACCACAGAGTTTGAGTCTTCCCTGAAATCGCGCTGGCCGATAACATCCGGCACGCGTTTTCCACGGATCCAAGCCCAGGATCCGGCCAAGGCACGGGGGAATCGAAACCACGTCGCCTACCGGTAAGCGGCAAACGCGAGAATCAGCAAGTGGGATAACGAACTCCACTTGCAGCAACGATCACGCTGATGAACGCGATCATTAAGGGTCCCATTCGGACTTTGCCTGACCGTCGGGTCGAATTCACTCCGTAAGGAGAAGAATTCGGTCCGCAACGGATGACGGTTGATTCGCGCCCGATCGCAGTCATTCTCGCCTTCCCGGTCCTCCTACCGGGGAATCAAGAACTCGGAATCCACTCAAGTACCCGCCTGAAATCCTGCCCACCGACGACCATGGCCAACCTCGCACAACAGCGCAACATCGGGATCTCCGCCCACATCGACTCCGGCAAGACCACGCTGACCGAGCGCATCCTGTATTACTCCGGCCGCATCTACAAAGTCGGCGAGGTCAAGGGAGACGGCGACGGCGCGACCATGGACTTCATGGACCTGGAGCGCGAGCGCGGCATCACCATCACCTCGGCCGCCACTCAGGTGGAGTGGAATGATCACATCATCAACGTGATCGACACCCCCGGGCACGTCGACTTCACAGTGGAGGTCGAGCGTTCGCTGCGCGTGCTGGATGGAGCCGTCCTTGTCTTGTGCGCCGTCGGCGGCGTGCAGAGCCAGTCGCTGACGGTCGACCGACAGATGAAGCGCTACAAGGTGCCGCGGATTGCCTTCATCAACAAGATGGACCGCACCGGAGCCGATGCGTACAAGGTCACGAAACAGGTCAAGGAAAAGCTCGGCACGACGCCCGTCATGCTGCAGATCCCGATGGGGGCCGGGCCCGACTT
>JANNSB010000312.1:0-1556 GCA_031402175.1 Planctomycetaceae bacterium | reverse complement strand
TACTGCGTGATCGGCACCCCCTTGACGTACTCCATCACGAAGTAAGGGCGGCCCTGTTCGGTCACGCCCCCATCCAGCACCTTGGCGATGTGGGGATGGTCCATCACCGCCAGCGCCTGCCGCTCGGCCTCGAACCGTGACAGCACTTGCCGGCTGTCCATGCCGGGCTTGATGAGCTTCACCGCCACTCGCCGCCGGACGGGATGGGTCTGCTCAGCCAACCAGACCGTTCCCATCCCCCCTTCGGCGATCTCTTCCAGGAGTTTGTAGCGCTGGCCGATGATGGTGCCGGGTCTCTCGGTCAGCGGGCGCTCGGTGACGGTGGGGAAATAGGCCGCACCGGCCGGCGTCTGCAGGAAACTGCCGGCATCATCCTGGGCCTGCAGCAGATCTACGACACGCCGTTTCAAGGCGGCATCGCCGCCGCAGGCTTCCGCGAGGTAGCGATCTCGGTCCTCGGGCGAGGTGATATGGCGGGCTGCGATGAAGATGTCTTGTTCGCTCATGTTTCGCGATTTTCCGGTCGTCCCCCGTGTGGGAGGCGAGATTCCCCCTTCAATGCGGAATCCGCGCACAGATCGCGCAGCCGATTCTGAAAAAATGCAGTTCAGTCGTCCTCGACCTGCAGTTCGCGATACAGCCAGGCCCGGGCGTATGCCCAAATGTCATCAGCGGTACGGGGTGATACGTTCAAAGCCTGGGCGGCGTCGGGGATCGACAGACCGGCAAAATAGCGGAGCTTCACCATTTCGGCGGTTCTCGGGTCAACGACTTCGAGTCGACTCAGTGCTTCATCCAGGGCCAGGACGTCGTCGGACACCTTGGGAGCAATCACACCCACCTCATTCAGTGATTCCCTTTTCCAGCCACCGCCGCGTTTATGGCTCTGACGCTGCCGGGCACTGTCCACCAGAATCCGCCGCATCGCTTCGGCCGCGGCGGCGAAGAAGTGGCCGCGGCTGTCCCAGTGCTGAACCCGATCGGTATCCACCAGTCGCACATAGGCCTCGTGCACCAGGGCGGTCGCCTGCAAAGTGTGATCGGGCGCCTCCTGCACCATGCGGGCGGCGGCGAGCTTACGCAGTTCTTCATAGACCAGCGGCAAGAGCTGTTCCGCCGCGTGGGGATCGCCTCGCTCAATGGATGCCAGGATCTGGGTGACGCCCGTCATGTTGGCTGCCGCAGCGCCGCCAACATCGGCCGAATGAAAAGTCCGGTTGCAATGTTCGGCGTTCGCGGCGATTGTCGCACCAGGCTGAGCCCTCCGCCAGTCAATGGCGGGACACCTGATACGGAATTGACCTGATGCCCAGCCATTCAGCCAGCTTCGAACGGCTGAACTCCAACCAAGACGATCACACGTCATTCACATCAACCACAGAATCGGAAACCGACGCCGCTTGGGTTGCGTCGAGGTGTCGCACGAATGGCACTTAGATTTTGATAAGGCCTTTGAGCATCGCCTGTTTCCATTGTTGCCTTGGGATCTTCAGTTCGTCGTGTTTTCGGGGCTTGCGTTTTCGGCATCGAGGTTCAAAGCGATCGGGACGGTCAGC
>JANNSB010000311.1:0-3392 GCA_031402175.1 Planctomycetaceae bacterium | reverse complement strand
AGCAATCATGGTGTACCAGAATCTCGCGGCATTCGTCGTTAGTGGGTTGCTGTTGGGCTGGGTGGTGGCCGAGGATCTTGTGTGTGCCGAAGCTTACTCTGACTTGAGCGTTCTCGGCGGCATTCAAATGTGCGATGCCGGGGTTGAAACCAAGACGGGATCGTACTGCCCCGGAGGAGGAAGTTTCCGTTGCGATAATCGCTGCATCAAATGTGTGCCTGGCGCCGACGCCTTTGATTGTCCAAAACAGGATTGCTGGAACTGCGTGGATGGCACTGGAAGCCAGATCAAGGAGTGCATCACTTCTTCATACGCGACGTGCTACGAGTTTGCTGGGACCTGCCGTGTGTGGCAACCAGCGCCTGTCTCCATGTCGCTGGGATGCAGTTTCGGGCTGCGTGTGCCGGATCACACTGGACGATACTGGTGAGAATTGCCCACGCGCGGATTGCAGCAACACGCCACCACCGCCATGAAACGACGCCTGATTACCGGTGTGAGTTGCGTTGCGCTCTGCCTGTTGAGCGCGCGTGAGTCGCTTGCCGCCCAGTTGTCGGCTGCGGACCTGCTCGACCTGCTGCGAGCGCGGGTCGACTCGGTGCAATCGATCACGGCCGACGTCACGGAAACAATCGGCGCCGGAGACGATTGCGAGGAGTACTACCAGGGCTGGATGCGGTTCTTTGATCTGGCGAAAGTGGAGCGTCCCGAGACCTATTCTGCCGACGAAGTTGCCGAGCGCCGCGTACGCGACAATTTCAATCGCGGACGTCCCGCGCCCCCCATTATCAATCATTACCACTACACTTGGTCGAGCCCCGGGTTTCTGCGAATCGACTTGCTGGATGCCGAACTCTTGCCGACCGGAAGATCCCATAACTTCGATGGACGGAACTGGTCGGTTTACAATTTCAGAACGATGGACGTGGCCGGCGCGCGGCGGCCTTCGCTGAGCGTCGGTGATTATGTCAGCGACCCGTTCTACTTCCTCGAGTTCGCGCAAGGGACGTCGATCACAACGCCGATCACTCCGGCGCATCCAGCGGACCTCGACGTCGGATTCACGCTTGCTCCAGATTCCATCGTGCGCATGTCGATTACGTGGAGCGATCTGCTGGATGTCGTCGACCTGCAGACCGCGACATTGGAGGAGCAGCCGAGGCCGCGAACGGGCGAGGTCATGCCCTCCGTTCGCGTCCGCGGCCCGGAAGTCGATTTCTACTTTGGCAGGGCTTCCCTGTTTGAACTCCTGTTGTGGTTCGATCCCGAGCAGGACTACCAATTGTGCGCGGCGCAATACTCGCGGGTCGAGCCCTTCGGCGACCTGTCCGGGAACGCGGAGATAACCTACCCGCCGGTGTTTCAATTGATCTGGTCCGATCCTGAGATCGTCGATGGCGATTTTCGATACAACAACTGCCGGATCGGGATGTTTGACACTATGGGATTACCGGGATCAGAAAACCAACGCCAGCACCTGGTGACGGCTGAGACGTGGGCCTACGAATATCAGTTCCGTGACTATGTTCGAGGGCAAGAGGCTTTGGACGCTAGCGAATTCGAACCAGATCCCCCGTCGGGAACCAACGTCGTCGATGAGTTACAGGGCATCCGGTATCTGGTGGGCGACATGGGGGAAGCGATCGACGTGACCGCCTTGCAGCGCGGCCAAGTCTTTGAAAACCAGGGCCCCCTGGGACGTTGGGAACGCTGGCGGATCTTGCTGATGGTGGGAACTTTACTCGCTATTGTGGTGTACTTGGTCGTGGTGATCCAACGCCGGGGGAAGCGCGCATGAGAATTGTGCCCATCGCTACTCTGGCCATGATGGCGTTCGTGAGCCTCACCGATGCGTCGGGCATCCTGTTCGCGCAGGAAGGCGGTGCCTATCACCGCACACCAAGCCGTGAGAACTCGCAGATCGGCATTTCGTTCTGCGGGCCGCGCGCCGTGTACTACTTCGCCCGATCGGCAAGCATTGACTGCGAGCTTTCCGAAGTCACCACTCTCTGCGGAGCCGACGAGTCCGGAATCTGCTCACTGGAGGGAGTGGTGCGGGCCTGCGAGCAACTCGGGCTACAGCCGGTTGCCGTGCAATGTACGTTCGAGCAATTCTCCAACAGTCGCGGGCCGGCGATTGTCGTCTTCCCCGGGCCCCAGCACCACGTGATGCACTTCGTCGGTTTTCTTGAGCGGGACGGCGAAAGCTACCTGTCTTTTGATCCCGCACGCAGCACGGGCCGGGTGTCGTATTCCAGCGATCTGGTTCGTGAAGCCTTTCAGGGCGTCGTGGTCTATCTGCACGGCTCGTCGCCCCCGCCTCTGAGAAGCTGGTGGTTTCCCCAAGGATACTCGTATTTGATTGTCGGCTGCATCGCGGGCGTGCTGTTCATTCTGCCGCGAGTCCGATTCAAGAGGTCGAGAGCATGCATCACCGCGGCAAAGCCATCGTAATCGCCCTGTGTGTACTCGTGTCGATCGCCATCTTGCTGGCGGTGGGTTCCGTTGAGGAAGCGGAGGAAACACCCACGACGGAATCGCCCGCGACTGATGCGCCCGCAACGAGGTTGATCAAGGATTTCGGCGAAGTCATCAACGACGGGAAGGGCAGGCCGCTGATCGCCACATTCGACGTGGCGAATACCACCTCATCCTCTACACGCGTCGAAATATCGCATAAGGGATGCGGCTGTCTTTCCGTCGAGCTTCCCGACGAAATTCCCGCTGGCGCGAGCCGAGATGTTGATTGCCAACTCGAGATCGGCGGGCGTTTGGGGCCATTCCGGACGACCGTCGACCTTTCGCTCATCAGTGAAGACGGCGCCGTAGTGGGGAAGCTGACGCTGGAAATGGCCTACATCGCGGTGCCCGCCATGCGCGTTTCGCCGCCATCCATCGTGCATCGCAATTGTCCTCCGGGGAAACCGGTGCAATCGACGGTCGAGGTAATCACGATAGCAAGTCGGGCCACGCAGGACGATGAGTTTCAGATTCCTGAAATGACATGCAGCGATCCGAGTGTGCAAGTGTCGCATGTCGATTCCGAAGAAATGGAATTGGAAAATCCCACCGTACCGCGAGTGCGGCACACGTTCAACGTGTTTGTGACTGGAAGCGCCGATTCCGTGGGAGAATCACTGGAGACTAACGTGCTCTTCACCGGGGCAGAGGGCGAAACCGCGGTGTTGCCGATTCACGTGGAGTACGCTTCCCACAGATTCGTGGAGACGCCGACGCGGGTGGTCATTCCTGAATAGAGGTATGCACTTGACTCAACCGCCCCCCGGATGTTGTGGTTGTCGGAGTTTTCCGATGGGGACCGGATCGACTGTGACCGCCTGCTGGGCGAGGCGGTAGAAGAGTTTGCCTCGCGATCGAGAGGTTCGGCGGTT
>JANNSB010000310.1:0-5361 GCA_031402175.1 Planctomycetaceae bacterium | reverse complement strand
CCGTCGAGTGAGAAGAGCTCGACCGGTCGTTCCGCGCGATGCTCCACGATCGTGCGAATGCTGTCGGGATCGATCACGTCGATGTCCAGTGCGTACTCGACCGCCCCCGTCAGCTGCGGCAGGGAGAACTTCTCCAACAGCGCCCGGCGTCGGCCGCGCCGGGAAATGCCATCACGTCGATGCTCAGGTATTCCTGACCGGCCTGCGGCAATTCCGCGAGCCGGTGTCCTTTCGCCGCCGCGGGCCAGCCGAGTTGTTTGCAAGAGGCCACGACGGCCGACGTGAGGCAGGCGGTCCACGCTTTCAAATCCTCGGCCAGCGACGCCGTCTTTAATGGTGCAGCGGTCTCGGTTTCCTGCACGACATTCAGGAACGCCTCCCGCCATCGTGCAAAACCGACCGTTGGCGCGATCATGGATTGCTCGCCTTGGGCAGGGGGCGAATGCGCAGACGGTCTTCGGTGGCGACGGCGAACAAGCCCGTCCAATCGGGACGGCTTTCGATGACTTCCACCATCCGCGCAAGTTCCAGGTCGGGATCGTCTCCATTGAAGCGAAACAGGATCACGCCTTGCTCAGCGCGTTGGCCCTGGCGAAACGCCAGTTCTCCGAAATCTTTGTCCTGCGTCACCACCAATCGCGACTCGGCCTGGGCCCGATCGAGAATCAGTTCATCCCGACTGCCGCGCAAAGATTCTTTCGTCGACAGTACGTCATGGCCCCGGTTTCGCAGCGCCTGAACCACCGACTTCGGTATGTTCTCGTTGGTGAGCACTCTCATATTCGCCCGTCGCATCAAACTTGCAGATACAGCTTCTCGGACTTCAGAATCTCACCGGCGTACGCCAGACAGGCCTGAATGTCCTCCGGCGTGAGATGGTCGTATTCCCCCAGGATGCGTTCCACGCTCCAGCCGCGTCCGAGCAGATCGACGACAAACTCCACGGAGATCCGCGTCCCCTTGATAATGGGTTTGCCGACGAGAATGTCAGGATCGACGGTGATGCGATCTTTCCAGTTCATGACTTCACTCCCGCGACAACGAGGTTTCCATCTGTCTGCATTTAACCGTAAAGAGTTGGCGAATTACAGCCCCAGCCCTTTCTTCCTGGCCAGCACCCCTTCCACCCAGCGGCGTTCTTCCGTGCCGGGGGGGTAACAGCCTGGTATCCGAACGAAACCGACTTCATCCCCTACGACCTCCGTCCTGGTGGACCAGAGCAAATTGCTTCGGCTCACGACAGGCCGCGGATGGGATCGCCATGGTAGACCTGGTGTGGCCGGTCGAGTTGATCTGTCCACACAACGGTCCGGGGCAAGCCGAGCGCTTCGTAAATCGTGGCGGCCATGTTCTCGGGAGTCTGCGGATCGGACTTGGGATAGCCGCCGATCGCATCCGATTCCCCGACCACGTTTCCCCCGCGCACACCGCCGCCGGCAAAGAACACGGTCTGCACCGCGCCCCAGTGGTCGCGTCCCGGCAATTTGGTCTCCGCGCCCTCGAATGTGAAGACCTTCGGAGTCCGCCCAAACTCACCGGCCATCACGACCAGGACGTCGTCGAGCAGCCCGCGTTCCGAGAGATCTTCGATCAGCGCCGAAACAGCGCGGTCGGTGGGCGGCAGCAGAAAGTCTCGCAGCACGGAGAACGCGGCCTCGTGCGTGTCCCACGACTCGTCGTTCCCCAGGTTCACCTGCACCAGGCTGACGCCGGCCTCCACGAGTTGCCGGGCCATCAGTAGCGACCAGCCGAACGAGTTCCGTCCATACCGATCCTGCAGGCGGTCATCCGAGGCATGGACATCAATCGCGCGATGCACTCGTCCCTCCAACAACATCGAGATGGCCGATTCGCGATGCCGCCCGAACTCGTGATTCTGTGCGCCGGTGTCGAGCGCCCGCTGCTGGGCTTCGATCGACTCCAGGAGCGATAACCGGGCTTTGAATTGATTGCGCAGCATTCCCGCGGCGAGTTCGAGCCGGGGAGCCTCGAAGCGGTAATCGGGAGGAGTGACATGTCCGGCTTGTCGCTGAAATCCATATTCGGGAAACGCACCGTGAGTGTAATTTGTGTCGCGATAGTTGCTCGCCTCGATCAACCAGGGATCGAAGCTCTCTCCCATTTCGCCGGCGAACTGCCCGGGAATCGTCCGCCCGGTGACGTGGATCAACTTCTCCGGCAAGACGGCGGCAGGCGGCAGGTTGTTGCGGGGCGGCGCCAACTTGGAAACAACCGATGCCATTGAGGGAAAGTCCTGAGGGGTCGGGCGATTGCCGTCGAACCCCACCGGCGTCGGCGTCCGCCCCGTGAGCATGACGTGGTGCCCGATCGAATGCTCGTTGTACGGATGCGTCAGGGAGCGCACGAGCGCCCACCGATCGCTGCATGTGGCCAGCAGCGGCAGATGCTCGCAAATCTGGATGCCGGGAGTACGCGTGGCGATCGGTGCAAACTCGCCGCGAATCGTGTCCGGGGCATTTGGCTTCAGGTCGAAGCTTTCGTGTTGGGCCAGACCGCCAGAGAGAAAGATGTAGATGACGGCCTTATGCCGTGGGGGTGGCTCATTGGCTTCCGCTGCCGCCAACTCTCGCAGTCCCGCGACATGATTCATGCCGAGCCCCAGCAACCCGATCGAACCCGCCTGCACGACGGTGCGTCGATCGAACCGTGGATGAACCGGGGGACTGGACTGATCGCGCAACCTGACCGTGCCTTTCTGGGCCCAACATCATTTCGGCCCGCACATGACACATCTGCCTTCGCGATCATTGTCTTGGATCGCGTCACTCCGTCAATCGCAGCTGCTGTTTCGCTGAACGACTGCCTCCACCGTTGCAACTATGCGACATGTGATGTCCCACCACTGGAGCCGGGCAGTGATCGACGTCGAGGTCACGAGCCTCGGGAGACCGCAAGCAAAGTGTAGAGTTCGTGCAAATCGAGGGATCCGACGCCGAAGTGTCGCTGACCTGAATTGAGGTCGGTTTTGCGTCATATGAAGTGAAGGGTATTAACTCTGCCCTCCTCATGATGACTACTTCAGATACCCAGCGACACAATCGCGAGTTCTGGGTCTTCGACGTCAAACGGAACATGCTGCGACATCGCCTGAGGTGATTGCATCGCCACCAGCCGCACGAGGTTATCATTCCCAGAAACAACAGAACCTATGCAAAGGACATCGACTGCATGAGCCGATCTGCTCGACACGACGCTGCCGGATTCGGCGTCGTCCTCTTCGCGATACTCTGCTGCTGTGCATGCGTCACCGGCAGCGGCGCGTTCTTCTGGATCCTGCTCAGCCTCATCCCGGTGTTCATCTTCGCCGGCGGGCTCGACAACAGGTAGCCGCCGCTTATTCGATCCCCGCATCCGCGAGAAAATCCGAGAGCGTGACGCCGTAGATGCGGCAGAACTCGGCCAGCTCGACCACGTCGATCCGCCGCTCCCCCGATTCGCACTTCGAGACGAATGGGGCATGCGCCCCAAACCGCTTGGCGACCTCGGTCTGAGTCAGACCTGCCTGGAGGCGTGCCGCGCGGAGCGCCGCCATCAGCCCTCCCGATCGCGGTGATGGTGTCGCGACACCCTGCACGCATCAGCGGCGTCAGGGAGAGATTCCTTCAACCCCATGGAACAAAACAATGACGAAAGACACAGAGAACGGTCGGGCGGGCCCGAATCCTCCCGACAACCGAACAGCCCATTGGACCTGGTGGTGCGGCATCGGCTACGGCATTTTTGGCCTCGGAATCGTGCTCAGTGGGAGCAGCGGTCTGACGTTGCTGGCCTTGCTCTGCATCTATGGCGGCATGGTGGTCGGCAGCGTCGGCTTTGTGGGGAGGTGGTACGCACGCAGCCAAATCCGACAGGCGCCTCTCAAGATCGCCATGTGCGCGTGTCTGATCCTCGGTATCGGCGGCTGCATCGTGGACATGACGTTGCCCGCGGAGGTCGGCATTCCCATTACAGACGAACGGACGGCATTCTGGTTGGGAATCTCGACGAACTGGTTTGACGCGATATCGCTGGTGGGGTGGAGTCTGTTCCTGCTCGGATGGTTCGTGACCAGCTTCCGCATCAAGTGACGTATGCCCGACTGGTGGAGGAATCCGCAAACGGACGGGCCGCACATTGTTCTCATCCCATGACTTCAGGAGATCCCATGTCCCACATCGTCACCATTCAGACCGAAGTCCGTGATGTCGCCGGCATCAATGCGGCCTGTATTCGGTTGCAGCTCGCGCAGCCTGTGCTCGGCGACCACCAGCTCTATTCCAACACCGTCAGCGGCTGGGCCGTCCAGTTGTCGGAGTGGCGGTATCCGATTGTCTGCCAGACCGACTCCGGCCACATCGAGTACGACCACTTTCAGGGCCGTTGGGGTGATCCCCGGCGGCTCGATGCGTTTCTGCAGGCCTACGCCGTCGAGAAGGCCAAACTCGAAGCCCGCAAACGCGGCCACACCGCCATCGAGCAGCCGCTGGCCGACGGCTCGATCCAACTCACGATCCACACCGGAGCCCAAGCGACATGACCACTATCCGACTGATCATTTCCCCCGGGGGCCAGACGCTGCTCGAGACAAAGGGATTTGCTGGTGGCAGTTGCCGCGAAGCAAGCGAGTTCCTGGAGCAGGCGCTCGGCCACACCATTCACGAAACTCTCACCAGCGAATTCCACCAGTCCAGTGAGGCCAGAGAACCGGCACTTGAAAGCCGCTGATCCGCTCCGATCCCTCGAGGGTTGCTCGCTCATGAGCCAGCAACGAGTGGAAAGGATGATTCTCTCATTCGCCCAGCAGGAGGTGATCAATCGATTCCGAAACAGTGATTCCGCGACTTTCCGATCCGATTGCCAGACAGAAAAACTCAGCAGCCATTGACCGTCTCATTCCGGCGGACGATTACCGCTACATCAAAGCCTGGGGTAAGTTTCTCGGATTCACACCCGAAACGGTGCAGAGATACTTGAACGAGGCCCGACAGCTCCACGCGCCTCCTGATGTCGTTCAGCCGATCAGCGGTGGCTGGCTGCGGCTGGAGGACATTCAGAATGAAGCGAATCGGAGACAGGTGGAACACCTTGCAGACGGCGGCATCTGAAATGTGAACCGTGCGATCCAGCAGGGGGCGGCCGTGGCACATCAAAACTCTGACCGGAGAGACAGCTCATGTCTTACATGGAATGCCTGCCCGCACCCGAGGTGGTGGCTGACGAGTTCTAGCAACGTCCTGCACCGATGGCTTGATCCGGTGACCATCACTGAGATCAATCGCCGGAACGCGACCCCGGAGTACGGGATGTCCTGCGCGACGCACGATTTCTGCGACGCCAACCAAGCGATGATTGACGCTCTCC
>JANNSB010000309.1:0-26196 GCA_031402175.1 Planctomycetaceae bacterium | reverse complement strand
GTCACGCACAGTAGATTCCTCCGCATGGAGATCCCGAACCCGCCGATCTCGGTCACGCCGCGGTCACGCAGGTACAACAGCTTGGCCCAGACGTCCGGCGTGAACCGGAGCGTCGGTCGCCGGCGTTTCCGCCGCCGTTTCAACTTCATCGGTGGGTGGGTCATGGATTTCCTCGGGGGTGGGTGGTTCGTCTTCAGTCTCCTCCTCAACACACTCGCGGCAGCGTCTGGCGGTCTGGTCAGCCGAGACCTCAGAACAGCCACGGCAGACCGGTTCCTCGCAGGTATCGCAGGAATAGGCACACTGCTGGCAGAAGTAGTTGTCACAGACTCCGCAGCAGTCGCAGCAGTCGTTGCAGACGACGTCGCCGCACCTGTCGCATGAGTTCCGTTCATATTCATCGAGGCAGCAGCCACAGTCGTGGCACTCGTCACTCCCTTCATTGAACCAGTCGCTGAGAGACTGGTAGGCGCTTGCGGCGGCGTACGTCCTGAGCACTTGCCGCACCAGGACGAAGAACTCGAACAGCTCACCACGTTTGAGGGCGTGGGCGATCGGCTGCTTGCCGTCCCCTTCACAGAGTTGGTCCCCCAGGACATGCGGATGGGACACACTATAGTCGCGAGCCGACCTCTGCGGATGGACCGCCATGACGGTATAGGGCTTGTGGCCCCGGCCGATGTCGCTCCAGTGCAGGGCGATAACGGGCCCAGTTTTGGCGGTGGCACGATCCGGCCATGCAATGGTGCGGGGCCGGATCTGAAAAGTGCGGCGTTGAGGCGAAGTTCCATGTCGGGTGCTCTTTTGCAGATAAGAGCAGGGCAGGGGAGTCTCGGCGGCACGCGAGTTACTCAACGTCATCCTTCGATGGACTTCATCGAGCGACAACCGGCGACCAGTTGTGAGATGGCATTACCCACAAGTTCCGGCTGAGTGATGCACGCCACAAGCAATGAAATCAGCTCGTGGTGAGTCTGCGCAGCATCTGCACCGGATTTTGCAGCGCGTTGTCCCGGAATGTGCGAATCTTCAGTGAAAAACGGGTCCAGTTCGAGTCCCTCATCGCCCACTCGGAGTTCTCGCAATAAGTCGCGAAGTCTCGCAATGCCCTGTAAATCTAGGGCCGCATGCGGTCGTGTCAAACTCGGTTGCGACGCCTTGCGAGCCATTTCGGCGGGTTGCTGCACCGCTTTTTGCACCGCTTTCTCGAAGTGTTCGTCGGTGACCTGCAGGTAGTGCTTCTTGGCGACCCGCGGCGAGTTGCCGATCCACTTGCATACGACATGTTCTGGATACTGCTCGACCAGCTCGGTCTCGCGCGACGACCGCAAGTTGTGCCACGGCTTCGGCCAGGTCGGAAGGCCGGCCCGCTTGACCAGTTTGTTGAGCAGTACGCTGTAGTTGGAGTCGAACTTCCGGTATCGGCTGACGCAGTATTCGGCCACTTCGTCAGCTATCTGAAAACATTCATCAAGATACTGGCGCAACTCGGGGAACAAGGGGATCACACGGCTGGCACCCCCCTCATGATGTTCGGTCTTTGGACTGGTGATGACGATCCTGTTTCTATCCCAGTCAATGTCTCCCCAACGCAATGACAGCACCTCGGACGGGCACCGCAGGCCGCCGAACCGGGCCAGGGCAAACATCAGCCGCCACTGAGCGTCAGGCAGCGCCTCGATAACTTTTTCCGCCAACTCCCGGCGGACGAAGAACTCCCGCGACTTGTCATCCCCTCCTCTAAATTGCGGCCGCCGGCTACACGGGGGCCGGCGTACGACGCAGCCGGCCGACAGAAGAGCCGACTCGACGCCCGTGTGAATCTGACCACGTTCACGTATGACGCGGACGACGAGTTGCTCACCCGGCGTTATTGTGTTTTCATGAATGAGTGTCGGCGCGTCCAGGGCCGGCAAGGGTGTATTTATGACGAAGGAGCGATCGAGGATCCTGAACATCCTCAGATGATTAGCATCTGCATGGGCGACGCAGATAAATGCGCTGCCCAAGTCAGGGTTCCTGATTGGACAACGATTTACTGCGTTACGTGCAAATGCACTCCAAGCGAATGAATCGCGTGATGCATTAGACTCCATACAATTTGAATCGCGGCTATGCGAGATCGACTTTGTCGTTACAAGACTAAAACAATGGAACGCTCTCCGGAAGGGATTCTCTTTTTCCACCCAGTCTAGCCTCCAGCCGCATTATGCGTCGCCTTTCGTCGACTCGAACGATGGCCATATGGGGGTGGCGTAGTGGATACGACCATGTGGTTGCCCTAAGAGGCCACTTCCCGGCATCGGCAGTTTCGGACCTGTTCAGGAAAGAAAGTCTGCCTAGCTCCGCGACGGATCACCGCGATTTGGAGAGCGAGGTGGATCGAGGGAAGGAACCGCTATTGGAGCTACCGGAAGCTCTGGATTACAATCATCTGCCTACCACCAATGAATGGGCACTCCGTCTTGCTGACTAGGTCTATCGTTTTGACAACTATTTCCAAGGTCGGATAGCCCATGCCCACCACGCCCCGCATTCCGCTGCTGGTGAACCTGACTCGGGCAATTGTCGTGATGCTGGTTCCCGTAGTGCTCTACGTGCTCAGCTATGCGCCAGCCTATCGCTGGCAAATGCACCGGTGTGGACCGTGGGACGGACAGTCCCCCGGATCAGCAAACCCTGAGTGGGTATTGGAGTCGGTGTATTGGCCGGTTGAAGGGCTTACTGACCATACGCCATTGAGGGAGCCATTGATTCTCTGGGCCGACCTGTGGGGATCAGGCCGCGCGATCAGAGGCGATTCTGTCATGAGGCAGTGGTTAGCCGACTTTGAGTCGCGATATCGAACGGAAAGTTAGACCCGACCCGGCGGGTGACATCAACTCGCTGGGCAAGCGGACGACGACCGTGTACGACGCCGGCGATGAGCCGATCGCCGTGATCGATCCGCTCGGCAACCGCACGACCACCGTCTAAAACTAATCCGGCCGGGTGAAGACGACGGTCAACCCGCTGGGAAGCGGACGACGTTCGCCTACGACAACGCCGGCCGGAGAACGGTGAAAGTGCTGGCCAACGGCAGCCGCCCGTCATAAACGTCGACGCGGTTGAACGGGAGTGATCGATGCAGCTCGCACGAATCGCTGAAGATACTTGGATCGGCAACTATGAGGCGTGCGGCGCCTCGCGGCTTCGTCCCACAACGCGGGTAATCCATGTGTGGCATGACTCGCAGCCGGGTCATTGTGTGCGGTCTAACGGCCTTGTTGTCGAGTATCGGGAACACGACCCCCTGAGCGCCGATGTGCTGCTATCAGTATGGGACTATGCCTCTGAGCCTGGAGACCTGTTGATTCATTGCGCTGCCGGAATTGGCCGAAGCGCGACCTTAGCGATCGTCGTGCTCGCCGCTCGGGGCATCGACCCGTTTGAGGCGATGGGCCACATCTCGCGGGGCATGTGGACCGAGTACACGATCCCGCACTGCCCTGCCTATGACTCGAAGCGTCTCAACGAGATCATGCAGTGGTTAGACCGCAAACGGACCTCATGACGTATTGGCCACCCGGGAGAGCGTAGGAGCCCCAGGTGGTCCTCGTCCCTTGAATCGATGCTCATTTACGCCCTTTCCGACATGCACGGGCGACTTCCCATCGTCCCCGAATGCGACCTCTGTATCATCGCTGGCGACGTCTGTCCCATCGAATCACACGAAGCCTTATTTCAAGCAGAATGGTTGAAGGGCACGTTCCAGCCGTGGCTGGAGAGTCTTCCGGCAAAGCGTATCGTCGGAATTGCGGGGAACCACGACGTCGTCTTCGAACGTGATCCTGCCGTGCCCAGGGATTTGCCCTGGACGTATCTTCACGACCAGACTGCATCGATCGACGGTCTGGTCGTCTACGGAACACCGTACCAGAGATGGTTCAACGGCTGGCCCTTCATGCGAACAGAAGAGGAGCTAGAGGTTCTCTGGCAAGAGATGCCGACATGCGACATCGTAATCTGTCATGGGCCACCCTATGGCGCCGGCGACGTGGCCGCCGATGGCGAAGTGGCGGGGTCGACGACATTGGCTCGGAAACTGCAAGAACTGCAGATCCCCTGGTGCATCTGCGGCCACATCCACGAAAACTATGGCATCTATCGGTTGGGTCAGACACAGGTCGCCAACGTGGCCCTCGTCGACAACCACTACAACGTCGTCCACCCGCCCATGAGAATCGACGCTGATGCGTCCGGTTGAATCTTGGTGGCTTTGCTCGCAGCCGGCCAGCCAGTGATCCGTTCAGGCCACACAACGTTGCGGATCAGGCTCTGCGCCGTCGAGCCGACCCAAGGTCCAACTCGGAAGCCGCGGCGAACACTTCGTATTCGGAGCCTTTCCACTTTCCGGCGGAGGTCTTGCAGCGTTCCCAGGTTGCGTCGGTGAATGTCACGTGAATGTCACCGGAGCACGTTCAGCCGACGCCCTCATCTGATCGACATCCGCCGTGGTCGGCCCCGCGAAACCCACGGACGAGACCACGGCGGTGTTCAACAACGATGTCGGCATCAGAACGACTCGATCGATCGGCTCAGGTTACTTCCGGCGGCGATTCTTCTCTTGGCTTCGACGACTCCGAATGTTCTTCCGCACCTCTCGGCGGCCGCCTGGCCAGGCGCGAGAGTAATGATCAGCGAGTTCAAGGCGACGATGAGCGGGCAGAACCGGACGCGATGAAACGGCGGGCAGCTCGTCATACGTGCGGCCGTCGAGTTCGCGCCCGGTCTTGCTCTTCCTGAACCCACCCCACTGCTTGAAGAAGAACGGGACGCGCGAGCGCCGGCATTGCCGGCGGATATTGCGGACCCATAGCTTCTGCATGGGCCGAGCCCCTGGTCCGCTCTCACCACCTGCGATCACCCAGTCGATGCCCGCCAGGTCGAGTTCGCCGACATCCTCCAGCAACGGCTCGATCGACAGGAACGCCATCGCGGGTGTCGTGATGGTCTTGGGAAACTTCGTGCATGGATGAATGTGGTTCAGGGACCCGTGTAATGCGCCTCCGATCAAGCGGCATCGCCAGTGCGATGCGGAGGCTTGCGACGATCGCGGGCCGGGCTGTCGTCGCTCCCTTCAGGCATCGCCTGTGCGGCGAACTTCCTCGCCGCCCTGATGGTGCCTTCGTCCTTTCGAAAGTGCTCAATGGCATCCTTGACCATCACGCCGGGCCGGTTCAGGAACTCGGCGACTTCCTGAGCATGCTCTTTGGCCCAGTGCTTGCGGCTGGGTTTGCTGACCTCGCGCCCCGTGGCGTCGATGCCGTGTTGCTCTTTCGCGATCTTCAACGCAGCCTTGATGGTCGGATCCGAGACGTCGAATTCCAGGGCCACCTTGGCGATCGACAGGTGCGTCCGCAGTCGGAACTGGGCGATCTCCACGGCATGCGCCTCAACCCAGGAGAGACGCTCGGGCACGTGGAACACATCCTCCTGAAACCATTCCGGCCCGAGCCCATCAAACCGGCCAGGATCGATGGCGAAGTCATTCAGGGCATCGGCCTCATCCAGACTTTCGACGGTGCCCTGGATGTCGCGATACGTCAGCCGCCGCGAGCGGTAGATCGGTTTCTGTTCGACGCCTGCCTGAAAGTCGGTGGCATCGACAGCCTCGCGAAATACCTCGACTGCGCCGGCCAAGGCGCCGAGCTTGCAAGTCCTGATGGTCACGTTGCCGACGTCATCACAATAGATGCCCTCAATGTGGTGCGCCAGGTGGATGTTGCCAGCGGAGCAGTTGTCTTGCTCCAGGACATCATGCAGGTTGGCCAGGGCCTCTGCGACGGCGCGCGGTTCCACGACCTGTTGCCACTCCTCCTGCTCGATCGCGAGGCGGGATCGATCGCCGTCGATCTGAGTGATGCGCTGTTTCGCGGCATCATACTGTCTCACGAGGTCGGACCTCACCGCGTGAGGGAGGTGCGGAACGCTGAGCGATTCCATCCAGCCCGCACACTTCCCCATCAGAGTATTCCTCTCGGCATCGAGTGCCGCAGTGCGATGCACCAGGTCGGGCCGTCGGCGGTCCATCTCGGCCTGGATCATGTCCAGGAACTGTTGGAAACGTGGATTGTTCATGAGGGACTCGGGGGTCATGTTTCGCTTCCTTGCGATTGAGGTGTGCGAATCGGTTGATCCGCGGGAATCGATCAGTCGGCGGTCGGCAGGGGGCCGCCGTCGTAGAAGAGTCGTTGTCTTACGAGGTCAAGGACGGTGGCGCGGAGCCACTCCTCCGGAACGCGAAACGCGTTCATGCAGTCGCCGTCGCGATATCCCATGCAGGCATACTTGGCGTATCGCTTTTCCTCTCCCGACTTCAGTTTGGTAAGCGTGCTGGCCGTGATCGCGGGTGGCCCCGATAGCTGTGCTATCGGGGACGACGAAGTCGGTGGGAGGTCGCGATTGGGGTTGCTCATGCGGGATTTCGGCACGATGTGTGGAGACGGGCGAACGCACAACCTCCCACGGCTAACGCCGCCCCGAAAGAATCTTTCGAGGCCACCCAACGACGCTTACTGGCGTGCGCGGCTCTTACGGCACGAACACGAACTCCGGCGTGTTGACGAGCGCCCAGACGCCGTCTTCGAGGCGGGCGCGCCAGTCGGGGGCGAGGCGCACCGTCGGCTCATCCCCTGTTTCGACTTCGCGTTCGCGCTCGATCGCGCGGGTGTTCGAGCAGTCGTTGAGGTGGTTGCGCCAGGTGAGGGGCGAGCGATGAATCCTTATCGGCGGCACGGCGTCGGGGCCGGCGATCACGCGGTCGGCGTAGCCTTCACAGAGCTGTTCGACATACATCTGCCGTTCTTCGGATGACGGCAACCGCGTGAGGAACCGCAGATACATTTCATCCACCAGTTCGCCGACGTTCTGTTCCTGCGTGGCGAGTTTGACGAGCGCGCCATGATCCGACACGTCGATGAGCCGTGCCGATGCGGTGCCGAATGCGAGCGTCATCGGCTGCAGCGCGGTGACAGCATCCTCGCGCAGCGTCAGCGGATCCGGCCTTTGCTGCCGCCAGCCGTAGGCCTGCAACAGATCGATCGCGCTTTGAGCCACCGGCAGCCCGAGGGCGGGCCGATCGCGTTCGTTGCTGACGGCCACGAACTCCCACGACCGTTGCGGATGCCCCATGTGCAGGAACCGTTCGTCCGACTGCTTGGCGTCGGCATCCATCGTCAGTTCTTCCGACTCGAACCTCTTGCCTGCCGCGAGGAAGAGTGAATCGACCAACTGCTCGGCCGACATCCTGCGGCGCGCCGGGCCGGCGAAGAGGGCGGCTTCATTCGGATCAACGTCCGGCCCCTCAACCACGGGAATCCGCTGATATGTGTGCGACGCAAGGATGAGTCGTGCGACGTGCTTCAGATCGTAGCCTGAAACGATGAACTCGCGCGCCAGCCAGTCGAGCAGATCGGGATGAGTGATCTCGGCCTGTTCCCAGTCATTGACCGAAGTGACCAGTCCTCGGCCGAGATATCGCTGCCACAGACGGTTCACGATCACCTTTGCGAACCGCGCGTTCGCAGGATGCGTGATGCACACCGCCAGTTCCTCACGTGTGTCGCCCGGTTCGCGAATGAACCAGTCGGGCAACTCGAGCGCGTCGTCAGCGAGAAGAGCGTCGAACGGCCAGTCGGGGGCGACCTCGCTCCCCGGCGTCAGTGACACCTGCACGAGCGGGACGCGGCCGCCGGGTGTGACCGTCACGCTGCTGCTGCCGGGAATCGTGATCGGCCCGCGCCCCAGCATCGCCCCCAGCGCGAACAGGTTCTGCTGCGTGACATCGTGATACGGCGCATCGTGGCAGCGGGCACAACGCATTTCGACGCCGAGAAACGCGGTCCCCAGAATGTGCGCCTTCGCCGCCATCGGCACATCATTTTGCGTGGCCATGGCGAAGCCTGCCGGCCCGCCGAAGTGCGCGCTCCCTTCCATCGAGATCAGTTGTGAGACGAACTGATCCATTGGCCGATTGTCGAGGAACGCCTCATGCAGGAACCAACGAAACGGCCCGGTGTTGTTGAGTTCGGGTTTCGTCAATCCGGGGTTCTCGGCGAGCACGTCCTGCCAGTAACCCACCCAATGGTCGGCCCATTCATCCCTTGCCAGATACCGGTCGATCGCTCGTTCACGTCGTTCGTGAGGCGGATCGGCGAAGAACTGACTGATCTCAGCCGGCGTCGGAATGCGACCGACGATGTCTAGACTCAGCCTGCGCAGGAACGCATCATCGGGCGTCAACGGCAATGGGCTGAGACCGGCCGACTGCAGGCCGGCGTTGATGAACACATCGATCTCGTTGTTCATCGCGGCGTGCTCTTCGATCGGCGGCACACTCACGGCGGGCGGCGCATGCTCGCGAGCGTACTGATGCCGCTGCTCCCAGTATTCGCGGTCGGACTCCGACGCTGCGAGGCGCTGCTGCTGTTCCACTCCACGTCGCAGCAGTCGATCTTCGGCGGCGAACTGCAGCCAACCTGCATCCGTGAAGGGGAGTTGTCGCGTCGGGGCGACGAACATCGCCACGCCTGTCGGCTCCGACGTTTCTGCATCCACTGAGCGAACGCCCAGCGCGAGTTCGCCGAGATACTGCCCCTGCCCCGGATTGCCTACCAGTCGATAGAGCGAAACGACGTGTGGCCCTGCTGTCAGCGGCACGATCGCCGTCGCTTCGGCATGGGCCGCTGGAATCGACAACAGATCGGGAGGCGTTTCGGTCAGTTCATAAATCTCGTGATGCGAATCGGCATCGAGCGACATGAATTCAGTTTCGGCCACAAGCTGGCCGTCAATATAGAGTCGTGACGCATCCAGCGACCGCAGCAGGAACTGGTACGTGCCGGCCTCGAACACCACGCGGCTCGTCAAATGGACGAGTATCGGGACTTCGCGCTGTTCGATCAGTCCCTGTTCGTCGTAACTCCGCGGAAGAGTATTGAGTGCGAAGAAGTCCTGGTTCAGCGCATGCTGCGGGGCCTGAATGCGAAAGTCCCACGAGCGATGGACGGGGACGGCCTCCACGATCTCCAGCCGCACACTGTCGCCGGGTATTTCGTCTTCGCGAATCTGGCCGAGCGCATAGGGTTCATCCAGAGGCACGGGAGTCGCGTCGTCTCCGATGCCTATCGATCCAATGCTCAGCGCCAACAGCAACGCTGAGGAGAACGGCCAGACTCTCTGACGAATGACAAGTATCAGGAGAGCGTTCATGTCAACCTCCGCAGCGAGTATTCATCAAGACGATAACAGACCTAACGAAGCACCAGCAGCGCAAGAGCTGGATCGGCTTCGAATTCCTCCACATCAGTTCGCCGCGCGCGGAGCAAATCGACCACAACCTGGGTCGGCCCATTTCCCACACGTAGCCAAATGACCTTTGGCGGAGGGCCATGCATGAGAGCGAGGTGCCGGAAGTCCGAATCCTTCGACACAATAGTCAGTCCATGTGCAGCGGTATATTGCCATACTTCCCGGTCATCGGCCTCCAGCAGGCCGACACTGTGGGCGTCCACGGAGTCAGGATATTCCGCCGCGAGTAGTCCGACCAGTTGGCGCGACAGGTTCTGATCGAAGAACAGCTTCATGCGCGCAGCCCGCGTTCACGATCTGCCGCGAACGCGAGGCACGCGTGCAGGTCTTCCAGGGTCAACTCCGGAAAATCCGCCAGAACTTCGTCTGCCGACATTCCCCCGGCAAGGTATTCCAGCACATCCTGCACGGTAATGCGCATCCCGCGAATGCATGGTTGCCCGCCGCGCTTTCCTGGTTCAATGGTGATGCGAGATCGCCAACGTTCGTTCATGACGGGCCTCCCTTTCGGAATTGTGCAGCAGTTATACGTGCTCACAGACCAGCGAAAATGCGGTCGGTTCCATTCAACGGCACGATTCGCGACTGTGTGACGCCGATTCGTTCGATTCCCTTGAGGGACATCTGGGTTTAATAGTTTACCCGTAGCGCTGGCCCTCGCATCAACGAGAGTTTACCATATCACCCTGGGGCCGGACCGTCGATTCCTAACGCTTAGAGGAGTATCCGATGCTTGAACCTCGTCCGAATCATTGCTGCGACGCCTTCGAACTCGATCGACGCCGCTTTCTGCAGGCCATCGGTGGCGCCACGGCCGCCGGACTCATCGGTTCGCGAGCCTTCGCGGCCCCGTCCGCCGACAGCCCGGCGGAGCAATCGGTCATCGCTTTTTACCAGTCGCTCACCGACAGCCAGAAGAGCGGGATCTGCATGTCGCTCGATCACGAGAAGCGGACGAGAATCAGCGCGAATTGGCACATCACCGATCCCCTCATCGGCAGCGATTTCTACACCGTCGAGCAGCGCGGCATACTGCATGAAATCGTCCGCAACCTGATGAGCGAGGACGGTCACGAACGGATGCTCAGGCAGATGGATGAAGACGCCGGCGGGTTTGACGAGTTCGCCGTCGCCGTCTTCGGCACGCCCGGCGACGGTCAGTACGAATGGGCCCTTACCGGACGACACCTCACGCTGCGGGCCGATGGCAACAGCATCGACGGCGCGGCCTTCGGCGGCCCGCTGATCTATGGTCACGGGATGGAAGAGCCGAGCCTCAACTTCTACGGCTACCAGACCAAGCAGGTGAACGAAGTCTTTCAGGCCCTCGACTCGGCCCAGCGCGACATCGCCTTGCTGCCCAACGCTCCCGAAGAGAGCGCGGTGCAACTGCAAGGATCGGAAGGCCGCTTCGTCGGTCTGCGGGTCGGCGACATGACGTCCGATCAGCAGGAACTCGTGGCGACCACGGTGCAGACACTGCTCTCGCCGTACCGTGAGGCCGATGTCGAAGAAGTGATGTCGATCCTTCGCGAGAACGGCGACATTGCCGACCTGCGGATGGCCTTCTACGAACAGGAAGACCTCAACGGCGACAAGGAATGGGATATCTGGCGGATCGAAGGTCCGTCGTTCGTCTGGCACTTCCGCGGTGCCCCGCATGTGCATGCCTACATCAACATCGGCACGCACACCCGCAACGTCGCCGCCGCCCGCACGGGCAGGCAGCGACGCCTCGTCTAGTGTCGAGTGCGTGATACACGCCAACCTGAACCACCATCCCGGATGCTTTGAGCATGCGGGATGGTTTTGTATGGGGCGGCGCAGCTTTGCAGTGTTTCACATTGTCTACCAACGAAGTCATCCCGGATGCCGTGGGCATCCGGGATGATTCATTGGCAGTATCAATCTCTCCGCGTGCCGCCTTACGGCTTCTCCTCGGTTCCGCTGCCTGTCCCTGCGTCGTCACTGGCAGGCGTCGTCGCTTCCGACTCGGCGGCAACGGCGGCGGCTTGGGAGGCGAGGTATTGATCGAGCGTCGGCTGCAAGTTCGGACTCAAGGCCACCGCTTTCTGTTGCCATTCGATCGCCTTCGCGAGATCGCCCTGCTCAAAGTACACGCGGGCCAGCGTGTCGAGAATATTGCCGTCTGCGTTGTTCGTCAGCTCCGCAGCCCGCTCGCCGGCGCGCTGAGCCAAGGCGAGATCGCGATCGGCCGCTCCGCCCGTGGCGATGCTCCACGAAAGCTCGTTGAGTGCGCTCGCATCTTCCCAGGCGTCTTCGACCATTTTCGCTTGCAGGGCATTCGCCTCTTCGGTGCGACCAGCGCCATTAAGAAGCACCAGCCGGATGCGCGACATCTGTGCCGATCCCCCGTCTTCGGCTTCGATCGCGTCAAGAACGGCTAGGGCCTCGTCGTACTTCCCAGCCCGGTACAACGTGGTCAACTCGAGCATCGCGTCCTGCAGTCGCTGTTGCTTCTGGAACTCGGCGATCGCCGCCACGCGGTCCCATGTGCCGCCGGTGACGGACGCCAAAGGCTGATCGATCGACATCGGGTGGCCGATCCATTCCACGACTCCGTCGCGGCCGACGATGAAGGCGGTCGGAATGCCGTTCTGGCCGGCCGCCAGCATGTAGGCGTTGTTGGTCGCATCGTCGGCGTCGATCGCCATGCGATATGTAATGACATCGCGCCACGTCTTGCCCGCGGACTGTTCGCCGTCAAGGAAGCCTGTCACCACGTCGATGTCTTCACGGGTGATGCCGATGAACTGAATGTCGTCCCCGTACTCGGTCTGTAACTGCGCGATGTGGGGCATGCTGGCCAGACACGGCCCGCACCAGGTAGCCCAGAACTCGACGACGTAGACCTGCCCTTCTTCGAAGCCTTCGACCGCTTCACCCGTGACCCATTCCTTGATCGCGATCGCGGGTGCGGGATCGCCGATGCCCAGCGGAACGATTTCCGGCTCGGCCGGGACTTCCGGCTCCGTGGCGGCCGGCTCGTCGGCAGCGGGAGATTCATCATCCGCAACGCCGCACGCAGGCGCGAACAACAAGACAGCCAGACTCAGAGACAACAAGCTCGAACGCAGCAACGTCGACATGAGAAACTCCCGCAGTTAGGCGACCGTGTGATAACAGCGAACACGACGCCTTCAGGGTATCCTGCGGAATACGGCAGCACAATCAAAAGGCGTCGTCGCATGGATCACATCGTGTAAGCGAAACGCATTGGCATCACTCTTCGCGGGGGAGAGGGCTGCTTTCACCCTCGAGATCCGCATCAATCGGGGCCGCTTGATTCTGAAGGGGAGGCGCAGCGGCCGCCTGGCCCTCCTGGCTCAAGAAAAATTCCCGCACGGCCGCCTTGTACTCGTCACCACGCCGGTCGTAGTGGCCCATGCGGGGGATGATCATCAGTTGCTTGGGGCCGGCGACGGTTTCGTGCAACTGCTCGGCATGCGAATACGGAATCAACAAATCGCGGTCGCCGTGAGAGATGAAGACCGGCCTGTTGAATCCCCGCAGCAGTTCGATCGAGGCATAGCTCGACGCCATGCGGCGACCGAGTTTGATGCCGAAACCCAAACGGTCGGCCACGGCGGTGACGCGGGTAAATGTGCTTTCCAGCACGAGGGCGCGGGGCGTGAACTCCGCCGCGAGATCGATCGCGATCGCGCCGCCCAGCGACTGCCCCACGATGATGATCTGGTCGGCAGCGTATTCACGGTCATCGATCAGCCAATGATACGCAGCCCGGGCATCGAGCTTGAGGCCCGTTTCGCTGGGGCTCCCTGCACTCTGTCCGTAGCCGCGATAATCGATGAGGAGCACATCGGCTCCGAGAATGTCCTGCCAGCGCGGTCCGACTGGTCGCCAGCGATGCACATCACCCCCGGTGCCATGAAAAAACAAGACGACCGGGCGCGGCGAGATCACCGGTTCAATCCCCGCGTCGGCAGCCGAGAAGAATCGACCGTGTAGCCGCAGGCCGTCGGAAGTCGTCAACCAGACTTCCTCGAACTGGGCCTCGCGGTCCCTGGGCAGCGAGGGACTCCAGGCCCAGTTCCAGTAGACGCACCACGGTTCGAGAGTCGTTACGACTTGTCGCAGCATGAGTGAGTTTTCTTCCTCGGACCGGCTGTCGGCAATAGCCGTGCGGCCCCAGGCGGTGATCAGACGCTGTGGCAGATTGCCCCAACTGCCGATGCCGAATCCCAATGAGGCGATAATGGCCAGTGGGAGCATGGGAGAAAGGAGAGTTCAGGTGTAGGGTAAGGGACAGTGCGTTTGTGTGAATTCATCCCGCGAGTTCAGCGAGTGTCTGAGACTCTTTTCTCTCGTCCCTAGACGATATTGACGACGATCTTCCCGGTCAGTGTCCCTTGCTTCTGCAAGGTGTTCGCCTCCTGCAGGGCGTGGGCCTTGGCGGCCTCCGCCAGCGGGAAGCGCGCGCCGATCTGCGGACGCCATTTGCCTGCTTCCCACCAGCGATTCATCTGCAGCGCCGCCGTTCGTTGTTCATCCGGCGATGCGTTGAACATCGCGAAGCCCGCCATGCGCAGCTCGTTGACGTAGAAGGGCCCCACGGGGAACTGCGGCTTGGCGTCGCGCCCCGCCATCAGGATGATCCGCCCGCGACGCCGCATCAGAGGCACTATGTTGTCGAAACTCGGCTCGCGCTGCGTCTCCCAATAGAGCGAGAGTCCGCCCATTTCCGCCGCGACGCTCTTCAACTTTTCCGCGAAATCGGGGGCCTTGTAGTTCAGCACAACGTCGGCCCCGAGCGAACGGCACAACTCTGCCTTAACGGTATCGCCGACCGTGGCGATGACTTTCGCGCCAAATGCATGCGCGAATTGCACGACGGCCGACCCGACGCCCCCGGTGCCGCCGTTCACGAACACCACTTGACCCGGTTGCAGGTCGCCGTGCAGGAACAACCCCAGGTGCGCGGTGATGCCGGTGAGCGCGCCGGCCGCCGACAGTTCATCACTCTGACCGGACGGCGTTGGATAGAGCCAATCCTCATGCACGGCGGCATATTCGGCGAGCGTGCCCTGGCGTCCCAGTAAGCCCTGGTTGCTGCCCCACACGCGATCGCCGACGCGAAAACGCCTGGTATCCGGACCGACGGCTTCGATCACGCCCGCCAGATCGCAGCCCGGAATGAACGGCAGTGGCAGGTTCATCTTGACGACGCCCGCGCGAATGTAGGTGTCGATCGGATTGACGGCCGACGCATGAACCTTGACGAGAACTTCCCCCTTGCCGGCGGTCGGCCGGGGCATGTCGCAGACCTGAATGGCATCAGCCGGCCCGGGTTGAGAGATGTACGCAGCTTGCATGTTGGTCGATCCCGGTCGTGAGTTTCGAATGCCGCGACAATTCGCGATCGGCTCTATTCGATGTCGTCATCAGGAAGCGGATCTGGAAGTGAATCTCCCTCTGACGCATCGTCACTGGCCTCGGGAGCCGACTCGCCGTCGTTAGACGATTCGGTCTCGTCACCTGGATCGGATGCTTCTGCCGCGGATTCGTCGCTGGATAGTTCCTCCGGCGTCACTTCGCTCGATTCAGTGCCGTCCGTGGAATCGGTGGCCGTCGGCTCTGTGGCTGCGGCATCCGTCGCGTCGGCATCGTCGGTCGCGGGCTCGTCCTCGGGAGACATCGGAGACGTTTCGTCAGTCTCGGCCGGCGGATCGTCGGCGAACATGCCTCCCCAGATCGGCAGTTCGAGGTCGGGCACAATGGCGACATCCTCATCCGTCAGCAGCGTGAGGTAGACCGCGATAAGGGGCCGATATCCCGTCTGTGGTTGCCGTTCGAGAATCCATCTCAGCCGTTCGGCAGCCTCATCGGTTTTTCCGGCTTCGATTTCCGCGGATGCGGCCAACCATTGTTGACTAACCCACTGTTCGGTCTCCTGCAGCGCGACCTGCATCATGAGGCCGCCGCGGTAACCGCCCCACGCGCCGTGTAATTCGGTCCAACGGTCGGCGAGTGGCGCCATCGTGAGCGCCGCAGTCAAGGCCTGGCGCAGCGGTGGACGCGACGACGAGTCCCAAAGCTCGATGGCGCGGTCAGCGTCCCCTCCCAGCAGATTGGCCAGGGCGGTTTCGTTGGCCCATACAACGGAGGCCTGCACGCGTTCGGCCGGCAACGTATTGAGGTCACTGAACGCCGGCGCATTGCGCTCGAGGTCCATCCAGGCTTGCTCAATCTTTCCGTTTTGCATGAGTATGCTGCCCCATACCGTCCGGTAGGCCGGATGGCTCTCCACTTCTGTGAGGTCGCCCTCCACTGTCCTCATGGCCATGGCGGGAAAGCCAGCGGCTTGCAGCCTCATGGCCATTTCCAAGCGCGACATGCCGTCGGTGATGCCGTCGGTCACATTCTGCTCCATCGTGGCGATCGACTCGGAATGCCTCTCCATATAGTCGGTGATATTCGCAACGGCTTGTTCGTAGTTCGGGTCATCCTCGGGAAGTATCGTCCAGCGACCCGTCAGGGCCTCGAGGCGGCGAAAGTGCTCGACCGCAAGATCGTGCTTATTTACCTGGCCGAGAAGCGTCGCCAGGTAGTATTCGTCAAGCGGCTGATCTGGCTGACAGACCGTCGCCAGTTGCATCGCGCCGATCGATTGCTGCTGTCGCATCGGCAAGGGCGAAGCCGTGCCAAAGTTGGTCAGGATCAGCGAATCCTGATTGAAAACCTCCAGGTAACTGCGGCTGAGAATCCTCCAGCCTTCCGCGATGTTCGGATTCTCCGAAAGCCCGTGTCTCGCATGACGCATCGCCAGATACGCCATCGACAGGCGCAACACGGGTTCGGGGACTCGTTCGGGATCGATATGCAACAGCGCATCGTAATGCCGCGCGAGTTGAATGCCGTTGGGGATCGCCGGATTCGGCAACAACAGATACCGGTCGGAGAACGTCGGCTCGTGCGGCCAGTCGAGCTTATTATCCGTGGCTTCGTCGGACGAAGCCGTGAAGGCGTCCTTCCGAGGATTCAGCCCATGCCGGTCTTCAACGAAAGCGACGATCGCGGGCTCAGGGTCATCGGCAAGACAGTAGAACGTCGCCGTCGCCGCGCCCAATGAAGCTGGGTACCAGTCCTGGGGTTGCAGCAGCATCGACACGAATGTTCCATAGTCGGGCACGAACCCCGAGAGTCGCGGCAGGGCGAGATTCAGCGAATAGTCGGCGAATGTCTCCCTCCAGGCATCCCGCAACTCCTGCGGATCATCGCCTGTTCCGGACGGGTTGATCGCGGTGCGAGTCTGGCGATGCAGTTCGAGCAGGTTCTCGCCTCCGACCGCGAACAAGGTCAGCCGGCGATCGACGAATGGCTTGTAACCGACCCAGATTAAGATGTCCCCCTGCTCCAGTCGAAAGTTGAACGGACGCTTCTCGATATCGGCCGGCCCGTCGGACATGGCCTGTTCATAGCTGCTGATGTTCGACGCCAGATCCTGATCGAATCCCGAACCGATCCGTCGGCCGGAGGCTCCCATCAGCCATCCCGTAATGGCCAGGTACGCCGCTCCGAACACGGCCAACACCGTCAGTGCGCGCCCGCCTCGCGAGTACGCCAGACTGAGCATGTTGACCGAGTATTGCTGCGAAAACGTGCGCCGATACCACGCCTGGGCATTGAGTGTCGCGATCATCACATTGACGATCGCCGCCGAAGGAATGAAATACCCGCCGGACACCGCCAGCCCATTGATGCCGAAGAACAGCAGCAGGTGCTCGAAAGGGACAACCTTGAGATTGAGCACGATCGAAACGAGCGCCAGCACCGCGGTCGACAAGCCGAAGTAGACGAACAGATCCCGATACACCTGGAATTCGTCGGCCAGCACCCAGTACCACTGCCAGGAGAATTCATCCGTGACCGAACCGTATTGGCGAATTTCCGGATATTCGACTCCCAAGGCGAGCCACGGAGACGTCCACACATGGTAATGCCAGGGATGAATCATTACCGCCAGACAAACCACTCCGATCGGCGCCCAGATTCGCGACAGAGCGACTCGTTTTGATGCTTGCAGTCCGAAGTTGGTCGCGGATCTGCCGATCCCCCACAACAAGAGGATCGCCAACCCGACGAAGGCGTGACGGTCCAGGTTGGCCCACAGCCAGAAACAGGGAACCAGAGCCCACAACGACGGCTTTGCCGGATCATCGTCGAACCGCTGCAACAGCCTGCAGGTGATGGCCACGCCCAGCAGCGTCCAGATCGAATTCGGCGTCAGATGGGGAAAGCAGGCGATCGCACCCAACATCGCGACGGTCGATCCCCACCAGGTCGATACTCCGCTCATGCTCGTTCGAACGACACAGCGAAACGTCACGGCAGCGAGGATCGCGGCGAGGACGGTCAGCGCGTAGTCCCCACCGACGCGGTACACGCCGGCCAGAATCAAGTCTCCGAGCCAGCCGAGATTCACCCACTCCCGGCCATCGGCGGCCGTGGAAAACACATCGACCCGCGGAGGCAACACGCCGTGACTGGCCATGTACTCTCCAGACCTGATTCGCACCAGCGTGAGTGTGTCGGAGACGACGGTCCAGCCCAGGAGCATGGCGAGCAGGATGACGGCCCAGCGGAGCATGAAGTCGCCCCGAATCGCTTCCTCCTCGACGAGTTCAGGCGTCAGGACAAACTCGTCGGCCGGCCCTCCCTGAGTGGCCTTTGCATCACTGGTAGAAGCAGGCACCGCCGTTGTGGGGCCGGGTGGCGGCGCGGCCTCTGGCCCCGGTCGAGATGTGGGATCCGCACTCATTACAGTTTTCGATAAAAGGAGTACCGGAAATAAGAGGAATGAAGGGTCATGCTACGGGGGGGCAATCATAGGGGTCAAGCAGCAGAATGGGGGCAGTTCAGCTTGGACGGTTGGAAACGGTCAGTTCTCGCCTATTGCCAAATCCTCAATCCCAAATCCCAATCATTGCACACTCTGGACCCTCGCCCCTCATCGCGCCTATCATCGACCTTGGTTGATGTTCGACCCGTTTCCACGTTTGACTGACGGCTTAACGATGCGAGCTTTCGTGACTTCCCTGGTTTTCAGTGGTATCTGCCTGTTGACTGCAGGTTCGGCTCGTGCCGAGATTAAGATCCTGCCTGAAGTGATCGCGTTGTCGACTTCCGAGAGCACGCAGCAACTGGTGGTGCAGCGTCGAACCGGCGAAGAGTTCACGCAGCAGGTCATGGCCGGCATCGTCTGGTCCACCAGCGATTCGGCTGTCGCGACCGTGACGGAAGATGGCCATGTCGTCCCTGTCGGCAATGGCCACGCCCTGTTGACGGCAACCATCGGCGATGAACAGACGACCGCGACACTCGTTGTGTCGAATCTCGATCAGCCTTTCGCGTGGACGTACCGCAATCATGTGCTTCCCGTGCTCACCAAATCGGGTTGCAACTCGGGCTCATGTCATGGCACGCTGGCCGGCAAGGGGGGCTTTCGGCTGTCGCTGCGGGGATACGATCCCGTCACCGATCACTTCAACATCACACAACAGGACCAGGGACGGCGAATTGAACTCTCCGATCCCGGCCGCAGCCTGTTCCTCGCGAAACCATCAGGAGCCATTCCGCATCGCGGAGGTCTGCGATTCGAAACCGACTCGCTGCAGTACCGCATTTTGTCGGAATGGATCGCGGCCGGTGCCGCCGCGCCGACGGATGCCGATCCGCGAGTCGACCACATCGAGATATTCCCCGGCCGTTCATTGCACGCGGTCGGAGAAACGCAACAGATGGTTGTTCGCGCCTGGTACACCGACGGTAGGGCCGAGGATGTCACCCCTTGGGTGAAATGGTCGTCGACGAACGAGGCGGTCTGTCAGGTGGATGACAACGGCCGCGTGAACGTCATTGGTCCCGGCGAAGGCGCGATCGTCGCCTGGTACTCTTCGCAGATCGTGCTGGGACGCATCACGGTGCCGTTCACGACTCCCGGAGGTATTGAGGCCGCGAATCAAATCGTGGATCAAAGGCCTGCGAGGAACTTCATCGATGAACACATCGACCGGCAACTCGTGCGATTGAACCTGCCTGCGTCACCTGTCTGCAGCGAAACCGAGTTCGTACGCCGCGTGTATGTCGACACGATCGGCATGCTCCCCAGTGTCGAGGAAACAAGCCGATTCCTGGCCGATCCTGGCGCGGACAAGCGCGACCGGCTGATCGAAGAACTGCTGGCGCGCCCGGAGTTCGTCGACTACTGGACGTACAAGTGGTCCGACGTGCTAATGCTGAACGGCACACTGCTGCGGCCGGGCGCACTCAAAGCGTATTACGAGTGGATTCGCGGGCACGTCGCCGCGAACACGCCGTGGGATCAGTTTGTGCGTGAGATTCTCACTGCCACCGGCAACAGCCTGGAGAATGGCGCGACCAATTTTTACGCCCTCTATCAGTCACCGGAGGACATGACCGAGAACGCCTGTCAGGCCTTTATGGGCCTGTCGATCGGGTGTGCGCGGTGCCACAACCATCCGTTGGAAAAATGGACCAACGACCAGTACTTCAGCATGGCGAATCTTTTCGCCCGCGTTCGCGCCAAAGGCTGGGGAGGCGAAGGACGCAGCGGCGACGGTGCACGCACGCTTTACGTCTCGACGACCGGCGACCTCGTGCAGCCCCGCACCGGTCGGCCGCAACCGCCGATGCCGCTGGATGGGGAAGCCTTGGAGTTCGATGATCCCGCCGACCGCAGAATGCATCTCGCCGTATGGATGACATCGCCGGAGAACACCTACTTCTCCCGCGCCATCACGAACCGCATCTGGGCGAACTACTTCGGCGTGGGACTCGTGGAGCAGATCGACGACCTTCGCATGTCGAACCCCGCGTCGAACGAAGAACTTCTGTCCGCGGCCGCCGCCCATCTGGTCGAGAACAGTTTCGACCTGAAGGCTCTAATGCGAACGATTCTGCAGTCGAATGCCTATCAGCGCACGAGCCAGCCGTTGCCGGGCAACGCAGCCGAAGACCGTTTCTATTCGCGGTACTATCCGCGACGCATCATGGCCGAGGTGCTGCATGACGCCGTCGTGCAAGTGACCGAAGTGCCGACGGCTTTCAACACGATCGCGTTCCCCGGCGCCGACCGCGAGCAGACCGATGCCTATCCGCTCGGCACTCGGGCGATACAGCTTTACGACTCCGCGATCGAGAACTACTTCCTACAGGCATTCGGTCGCAATCAACGTCGCATCGTCTGCGAGTGCGAACGCTCCGACGAACCGAGCATGGTGCAGGTACTGCACATCTCGAACGGCGACACGATCAATCTGAAACTGACCGACGAAACCGGCCGCATCGCAAGGCTGCACCGCCTGATGGACTCGGGCATGTCGGCCGACGCCATGCTCGACGAACTCTTCCTATCGGCTCTATCACGCTTCCCCACGCCACATGAACGCACGGGCCTCGAAGCGATGCTGTCCGAAGCTCCCCCCGAGGAGAAACGCCTCGTGCTCGAAGACATCGCCTGGGGCGTGATGAGCAGCCGGGAGTTTCTGTTCAATCACTGACGCGCCAGGGTTCAGGGACAACACTAGCCCGCCGCGCCAGCAAGGGCGACGTGAAGTTTGACAAACTTCCGGAGCCAAAGCACCTCGCGGAAGCGGATTCGCATCGATGCGGCGACGAAGTTGAACGTCGAAAAGTGCGGACGGCGTCCCGCAAGGCGCGGGTCGAGTTCATCCACATCAACTCTCACGTCTCCCTCGCTCGCGCTCTCGTGCTCTCGCGCTTCGGGCTGGTGTGACGCACCCCGTCTTCACGCCTTCTGCACTTCGGCCAGCGCCTCCTCGCGCGTGTCGAAGTGCGGCCAGAGCTTGGTGAGGCTCATGTTCGAGAGCACTTCGAGCATCTGCGGCATTGCTCCACAGAAGCACGCCTTGCCGCCGCGGGTCTTCGTTTCCCGCAGCATCGAGACGAGGGCGCCGATGAACTCGGAGCCGAAGTAGTCCATCAGTGTCAGGTCGACGACGAGGTGTTTGTGTTCGGGGCGAATCAGAAAGGTCCGCACGGAACTCACTTCCGCGTGCAGATCCTGATAGCGAAACCCGCCCCCTTCGCCGCGAGGCTGCAGGATGACGACGTCTCCCGCAGTCTCGACGCTAAACATCTTGAGATGTCGCATGTGTGTAGTCTGTAAGTGTCCGATGAACGAATGAAGTGCATAAGACCACCGAATAAGGACAGGCGAGTGCAGCATAGCACAGCCGAGGCACTGGAGTGAAGATGATGCGGTTCGCCCGGTTCCTCAGGTGTGTGCATCAAGAAAGTCGCTGGATTCAAATTCTCCCTCTCCCCCGCTGGTTCATCGCGTTTTGTGGAGAGCACTTGGCGGGGGAGAGGGGATCTACCGACTTTTAAGAAGCACACACGTTCCTCAGCTCTCCGCTTTCGTCCGTCGTCACGGCAAATACTCGACGAAGAGCACGTTTAATGAACGCGCACCGTGCGCGCCGATCACAAGCGCCTGCTCGATGTCCGCTGTCTTCGAGGGCCCCGAGATCCAGCAGCCGAACGGTCGAGCCGTCACGTCGGTGCGCTGGTACGCCTCGTGCAGCGTGTGCACCATGTTGCCGGCGGGCACGACGAGCACCAGATGCTGCGGCAGAAAGTAGAGCACACGGTGCGGCACGAGTGCATCATCGACCCAGACGGCCGCGTTCTCCGCGACCGCCAATTGACCGGGCAGCACGGCCACGTCGATGTCTTCGAGATCATGCGGGTCATCGACCGTGCTCAGGTCGAAGTTCGTGCGTCCCACGCCGAGCACGCAGCTCACCGTCTTCACGGCTTCTTGCCAGACGGGCAGATCGCGTAGCGCCTGGTCGGCGGCATGTGCGTTCTCAAAGAACTGGCAATGCCCGCCGACTCCCGAAAGCACCTCGGCGAATCGCTGACGCGGATCCTCGAACGTCTGCCACGGCCCCGCCAGATTTGGCAACGGCGAACTCTGCGGCAGATGCCGGCGCAGCTTCCCAAGAATGTCGTCGCGAGAAGTCATGGTGTTGAATTTGCGCACAGCTTAGACCCCCGCGCGCTCGGCGTCGACGGCGGTGGAATCCAGGCAGGGCCGGCTAGTTCGTCACATTGGTGTGAGAGTACGTTGGCTGAATCTCAGCGGCTTTGGCGGTGAGCCAAGGACTTACGTCGAAAAGGCGAGGCGTTACAGTTTACCCCACTTCACAAACTGACCGGCCCTGGGAATCCAGGCCAGACGACTGGGATGTTCACTGGCCTGGCAGCGAACTGTCGATGGACGATGGAACCGGTGCCGCGACGGTGCCGTTCGAGTCCACCTTGACGACTTCCACGCCTGCGGTCGGCTTGGCTTCCGACTGCGTGATCGTCAGGTTCGGCGGCGGGACGGGACGTTTGCGGCGGTTCGATTCCTCCAGCATCTTCCCCAACGTGCCGCACAACAGGGCGGGCGTGAGAATAATGTCGGCCACCAGCGCGAGCAGAATCTGGGCCGCCATCAGCCAGCCGAACCGGCTAATGAGCAACAGGTCGGCCCCCCACAGCATCAAGAGTCCCAGAGAAATCGAGACACTCGTCTGCCACATCGCCGGACCACAATGCCGCAGCGCATTCTTGACGGCGGCACGCCGGTCGAGGCCCTGGCGAATGCTCTCTTGAAACCACGTCAGCAAGTGCACGGTGCAGTCGTCGGCAATGCCCAGCGCCACCGAAGCGGTGATCATCGTGCCCATGTCGACGGTGATGCCCGCCCACGAGATCATCCCGAAGACGACCAGCACGGGCAGGAAGTTGGGGAACATCGTGATGAAGCCCGCCGCGATGTTCCGCAACACGAGGGCACGCACAAGGACGATGAACAGAAACGACAGGCCAAAGCTGTTGACCAGCGAATCGAGGACTTCTTGCTGGGTCCGCAGCATCAACGGCACCAGGCCGGTGACGGCATATTCGACGCCGTCTTCATCTGCCAGCGCCTGCGAAACGCTGTGATCGATCTCTTCGAGCAGCTTGGCGAAGTTCAAGTCGGCCATCACGCTGCACTGGGCGCGAATCCGCCAGACTTCGTCACCGGATTGCCAGTCGATCGCCCGGTCTTCCAATGTGAGATCCAAAGGCACATCGACGAGCTGCACGAACTGGCCGGCCCCTTCGCGCTGTTCGTGGAAGAGTTCATTCTCGGTGCGCTGCGCCCGGCGGCCATACAAGATCCGCTCCCGCGATGATGCGTCCGCCCCCGGCGGTTCGGGAATCACCTGAAAGTCGACGACCGACAAGGTTCCCGTGATCACCGGATGTGCGGCCACGGCCTCTTCCACTCGCTGCACGATCTGCATGCGATCGAAGATGTTTTGGCGATTGAAGTCCCGCCCCGTGTCTTCGTCTGCTTCAGACTCGCGCTTGCCGGCGAAGCGCACATCGACATCGAGATTGATGATCCCCGACAGCGATTCTTCGAGATAGCGGTAGTCCTGCACCACCCGCGTCTCTTCGGGGAAGTAGCGTATCCCCTTGGTCTCAGTCTTGAAGTACAGCAAGCCCCAGCAGCCAATCACCGTCAGCAGCGCGCTGGCGCCGGCGATCCATTTGTATCTGGGGCTGATGACGTCTCCCAGAGTCTCCCAGCGAACGCTCGATTTCGCGATGGCCGCTGCGCCGCGCGGCGGATACAGCGCGAGAATGGCGGGCAGCACGCCCAGAATCAGCAGCAACGACAGCATGCAGCCCCAGGCCGAGTACCAGCCGAAGTCGCGAACGGGAGTGAGTTGGCTCGTCAGCAGCGACATCAGGCCGATGGCCGTCGTCAGGCTCGCAATGAAGGCGGGCATGGCGGCCGTGCGCACGGCGCTCACCACCGGGTTCGGGTCGCCATTGACGACGGCATGGCTCCAGTAGTTCGCGAGATGAATCGATCCCGACAGCGTCAGCACCATCAGCAGATTGGGCATCACGACGAGCACGAGATTCAGTTCGATGCCCAATGCCGACACCAGCGCCAGCATCGCGGCCGCGCTGTAGACCGACACGAACATCACGATCGTGGCCAGCCACATGCTGCGCAATACCACGAACGAGATCAGCATGCCGACAATGCCCGACAACAACACCGGGCTGCGCTTGTAGAACTTCCACAGTGGATGATCGGGATTCCACAATGCCCGACCCGATTCCGTGCTCAACCGATGACTGACGACCGCGCTCCCCCCCAGATGCAGATCCTCTTCGTCGATCCCCACTTCGTGAGCGGCGTCATACAGTTCCTCCATCGTACGATTGAGTTGCACCAGCCCTTCTTCGTTGAACGATACGCTCACCGCGACGGGCGACCCGTAGGCGAAGAATGCTTCTTCGACGATCGGCTGACCATCGATCTCGGTCGCAACGAGGGCCTGTTCCATCTTCTCCGCTGCGGGGGAGACAGGGCTGATCTCTTTCCAGCGTAGCTGCAGGTCGTGAACGGGAATCGCCGCGAAGGGGCGCACCAGTTCCGACTCATCATCGGCTGCGACGAACCATTCTTCGGGTTCAGTCACAGCCGGATACACCTCGACTTCGAGGCCCAAGTCGTCGCCCGCTTCAATCAACTTCTGTTCGGCCTGTTCGCGATGCTGCCGGCCGTGTTCGGTAAAGCGAACCTTCAGGAATCCGCCGCCGATAAACGTCCCCCGCAAGCGTTCGAGGGCCTCTTCTTGAGGCACTTCCAGTTCGACCATGTTGGCCAGCGCCTTGTGCGGCGCGGTGGCCTCGTTGACACCGAACGGCTGCTCGCCCGCTTCACCATTGAGCCGGGCGGCAAACGCCTCGACGCGGGGGTCGTTGAGCGTGCTGCCTTCCCAACTGACGATGATCGTGTCGTTGGTACTGAACGCTTCCTGATGCCACCGCAGGATTTGCCCGTGTGGATCATCCAGCGGCAGCCACGACTCGGTGTCGTTCGAGAGCTTGACCTGTTTAAGTCCCAAGCCAATCAACGGCAGCAGCGCCAATGCCGCTGCGAACACACCCCAAGCCCATTTGGGTCTGGCGGAGCGCGCGGAAACAGCCGGGGACGGGCCGAGCGGTCGATTCATCCAAAGCAGGATAGGGCAAGAAACCGCATAAGAGTAGGATTCAAACCCCGGCCAGCGAACGATTTGAGCACTGCCCGGCGAGGCTTATTGCAACCGTGAATCTTAGCCCAGATTCTCCAATTCAACCCCCGCACTTCGGCGTCGCACCCCACCCATCTGCCCGCATAATCGCTGCGTTCGGTATCTGCGTAAAGGAGGTCTCGAGCCCCAAGCCTCTGGACCACTACCCCTGCCGGTTCGGAGCGTTTGTAGATGTTGCTATTGTCACTTTTCCCCGCGGTCCTGTAGGCTTCGCCCGCCGGCTGGGGTACCGCCGCCTGAATGCGGTCAATCGACCACGGGAGGGCGATGGGCTTCAGTACATGGAAGTGAAACTCGCTGGGAGGGAGTACCAGCGGGGCAATCAGGTCGAGGATTCAGGGAGGGCGGTCTTCATCGGCCTGAAATGAAAACGAACAGCCAACTGCTGGCCGCGACCCGTCCCTTTGCACGGGAGCAAAGGTGGCTGAGTTGGTGGCACCTGTGGTCCACCATCGCACTGCTGGGTGTGTTGATCTGGGTGACGTGCAGCGAGATTCTCTGGGTCTACCGGCTGCCGTCGCTTTTCGGCTGCGCGCGGTCCGAGGTTGCCGGGCCACACGGCGGCGACGGGGAGATTGCGAGTCAAGGCCGCGACAGCCGCCTGCATCCGCGCGCGCAGCGCCAGAACTTCGGCCGGCGGGTCAATCAAGCCAACCCATGCGCGCGT
>JANNSB010000308.1:0-18437 GCA_031402175.1 Planctomycetaceae bacterium | reverse complement strand
TTCGCTATGTGGAGACGTGCATCCCCTTGCGGATGCTTTCACTTCTCAGGAACAGGTGACATCACCATGAAAACTTCAATTCTACTTGCGCTGGCCATGCTGACGGCGATTCCCGCCGTCAGCCAGGCCGACTTGATCGTGTTACGTCAGATGGATGACATGACTTTCGACACCATGCACGATGCCCGCGAGTTGCGCTGGCTCATCCGCAGTGAGTTTGTCGAATCCCCGGCCATCGGACTGTTGTTGAACGACAGTCAGATGCTGTTGCTGCAACTGCGGGCGCTGGAAGACGGCCTCTTCCGCGAACTGCCGATGCAGATTCTGTTTGACCAGCTCAACCAGGTCCGGGCGTCGGCCGCCCAGCTCAGGTTTTCGCTCACGACCCCGTGCGTGACCTGCCTGAAGCCCGAGGTCGTCTTCTACGGCGGCGACAGGTTCGTCGTTGAGGAACCTCGCCCGGTCGTCGTCGTTCCGATCGAACTGGCCCTGGACATGCTCACTTGCATCGAAGGGAAGCTGCAGGCGATCGAAGACGTGATGCTGGGTCGAGTCGTCCCCACCGTCGATGACCTGCCGCCCGTGGGTCTCGAAGTCGTCGCTCCCGGAATCGACGTCCTTCCCGTGGGACCGCTGAATGAAGGCGTCCTTCTGGAAGGCGGTCTGCCGATCGAAGGCGGCCTGCCGATGGATGGCGCCTTCCCTATGGGAGACGCTCTTCCGATGGACGGTGCATTACCGATGGAAGGCGACTTCCTCGGCGTACCGCCGATGACCGAGTTTCCTGCCGACGGTCAGTTGGTGCTTCCGATGGGCCAGATCTGACCTCACCGGTCGATCCAGGAGTGAAGTTCAGGAGAGGGATGTTTCCGCGAGCCGTGCGACGAAATCTCACACGGCGAACCGGAAGCGTCCCTTTCCTGGCTTCATTGGTTCAGGCCGTAGTACGGGCTTCCCAGCCCGTACCCGGTTCGGGTAGCGCGTTGATCGCTACTTGCCAACCCTCGACTTCTTCTTTGCCAGCCTCACCTTGGGAGCTTGCTGCTGCATCTTCTTGCGCAGGTTCGGCAGCTTCGTAGCCGGTCGGCGGGGAGCGTTGTGCGATTGTCTGGACATTGGCCATCCGCCATTCCAATCGGCTCGGCGAAACTCCCATCCAATTGGTGAATCCGCACGGGCTGGAAGCCCGTGCTACCGGAGAATTGGTCGGCAAATCGTTCTACGCGAACAACTGCAGTGGTTCGTATTCCGCCCCGATCACTTGAGCCGCGTCGACCTGCATCCAGTCTTTGAGGATCGATGCATACACCTGGCGGAAGTCGACGCTCATCTTGATGTCGCCGTCCACCAGATCGGAGAGGTTTGGCGTCGCCGCGTGTGCGCCGGGAATCACTGATGGTCCCGCGAGGAACACTGGTCCTGCGGTGCCGTGATCCGTTCCCTGCGATCCGTTCTCGGCGGCGGTGCGTCCGAACTCGCTGAAGCACATGACCAGCACGCGCTCCGACAGGCCGGCTGCTTCGAGGTCGTTGATGAACGCCAGAATCGACTCGGAGAGTTCGGCCATCAGGTTCTGATGCTGGAACAACTGGGCCGAGTGCGTGTCGTAACCGGGCTGCACGGTGTAGAAGATGCGCGATCCCATGTTCCCCTTGATGAGCTGCGAGATCATCTGCAATTTCTGGGCGAGAGCGTATCCGGGGTATGCCGCCGCATCAGCCGACCGGGCCAAGTCACGCAGCACGTCCGACGTGGCATAAGCCTGCGTCGTGGTGCGGCGGATGTACTGCAACAGTTCCTCCTGCGTGCTCCCCTCGGTTGATGCACCGCCGGCATCCACCGCCGACCGCAACGACTCGTCCGACAAAAGCAGCTCATCGTAATCTTGAATGGCGGTGGCGATGGTCCGGCGGCCCATCAAGGCCATCGGCATGATGTTGTCGCCGACGAGCATCGCGTTGGGGCCGGTCTGCGGATCTTCGTACTGGTCGAGGGCGCGGCCGAGCCAGCCGGAGCCGATTCGCATGCCCGCGTCGGTGTGACCGGCGTGCCAGATCGACATGCTGATATCATGCGAGCGGTCGGGGTTCGGATACCCGACGGCCTGCACGGTGGCGAATTGCTGCTTTTCGAGCAGAGTTCCAAATGAGGCGAGTGATGGATGCAGACCGACCTCGGCATTCACCGAAACGAGCGTCGTCGGGTCGAGATAGAGTGAACTGCGGAGTCTGCGATACCCCTCGTCCTGCTGAATGGGGATCACGGTGTTGATACCATCGTTTCCGCCGTCCATCTGGACGATCACGAGAATTCGCTGGTCCTGCTCGGCATCAAGGGCATACGCCATGCGTGACAGAAAGACCGGCACCGATGGGGCCAAAGCGATCAACGAAGACCGACGCAGAAAATCTCGCCTCGAAAGCATGGCTATCTCCTTGAGTCGAAACACTCGCCGAGGAACCCGGCGGGACTGAGGTTTATCCTACGTGACCGCGTACCAATCGGCAACACCCTGGTTCTGGATGGGATACCTGTCGTGCCCATTCAGTTCCCAACTGGAACGAACGATTGAGCAGCGTGATTCTTAGGCTCTTCACCAACTCCTCTTGCCCGATTCGCCGAAGTCGAGATAACGTGCCGCTACAGGAGGTGTTATTCATGAGGGGGCTTCGACTTACTCACTTGACCGTGGCCGTGCTGTTGGCGGTTGCGGCGATTTTTCCGTCACCGGCTCACGCTCAGCGGCAGTTTGACGCCCTGCGGGCCGAAATGGTCGACGACTATCTCGTCACCGAGGGCATCACCAACGAACGCGTGCTCGATGCCATGCGGGCCACGCCCAGACACCTGTTTGTCCGCGGCGACCTCCGGCAGATGGCCTACTTCGACCAGGCCCTTGATATCGGCTATAGCCAGACGATCTCTCCGCCGTTCATCGTGGCCTACATGACCGAAGTGCTCGACCCGCGGCCCGAGGACCGTGTCCTCGAGATCGGCACCGGCAGCGGATATCAAGCGGCCGTGCTGTCGCCGCTGGTGGCCGATGTCTACACGATCGAGATCGTCGAACCGCTCGGAGAGCGAGCCGACCGGCTCCTCGACAGCATGGACTATGAGAACATTCACACTCGCATCGGCGATGGCTACCAGGGATGGGAAGAGCACGCGCCGTTCGACAAGATCATTGTCACATGCTCACCCGAGAGCATTCCGCAGCCGTTGGTCGATCAGCTTCGTGACGGCGGCAAGATGATCATCCCCGTGGGCGAGCGCTATCAGCAGGTATTTCACCTCCTGGAGAAACAAGGTGAGGAACTGATCGAGACCAAGCTCCTGCCGACCTTGTTCGTGCCGATGACGGGACAATCCGAGGATCAAAGACAGATTGTCCCAGACCCCGAGCATCCATCACTGCACAACGGAGGCTTCGAAGAGTTCATTCCCGACAGCGAGCTTCTCGTGGGCTGGCACTATCAGCGGCGATGCTCGGCGCAACAGCACTCCGACGGCTCGAATTATCTCCATTTCGAGAACGACACGGCGGGCAGGAATTCGCACGTCCTGCAGGCTTTCGCCGTTTCGGGACTGGCTGTGCAGGCTCTCGACATCCATCTGCGGGTTCGCGTGGGGGACATTCGGCCCGGCGCTCATTCGAGCGAACGTCCCTCGCTCGTTGTGCACTTCTTCGATCAGAGACGGCTGCCAACAACGGCCACCGTCGTCGGCCCCTGGCTCGCGGAGACCGATAGCTGGATCGAAGTGGATGAACGCATCGTCGTTCCTCCAACCGCCCGTGAAGTGATTCTGCAGGTCGGCCTGAATGGCTCACGCGGCATGATCGACATCGATGATGTGTCGATCAGAGCGGCGGAGTGATGAAGATTGACCGCGGATATAGCGGATGACGCGGGTTTCCGCGGATCTGCAACGATGTTGTCGTCGAGTGCAGCTTCAGATCAGCGGGAATCCGCCAAATCCGCGTCATCAGCGGTCCCGTACCCCTCCCTCAGATCTCGCGTCCCGTCAGCCGCGCCACTTCCTGCACGTCCTTGTCGCCACGGCCGGAGAGACAAACGAGAATCACTTCGTCCTTGGGTCTTCTGGCGGCGATCTCCATCGCCTTAGCAACGGCGTGTGAGCTTTCGAGGGCCGGCAGAATGCCTTCCAGCTTGGCAACCAGTTGGAATGTCTGGAGAGCCTGCTCGTCCTCGCAGGTCGTGTACTGCACGCGGCCAGTGTCTTTCCAATAGCTGTGCTCCGGGCCGACGCCGGGATAGTCGAGGCCGGCCGAGATCGAATGCACATCGAGCGTCTGTCCGTCGGCATCCTGCAGCACGTAACTGTAGCTGCCATGCAAAATGCCTTTCACGCCGTAAGTGAGCGGGCTGGCGTTGTCTCCTTCATTCGGTCCCCGTCCGCCGGCCTCGACGCCGGTGAGAGCGACCGATGCATCTTCGACAAAGGCGTAGAACATCCCGGCCGAGTTCGATCCGCCGCCGACGCAGGCGACGACTTCGTCCGGCAGTCGCCCGACTTGATCGAGACATTGCTGCCGGGCTTCGTTGCCGATCACCGACTGAAAGTCCCGCACGATCATCGGAAACGGGTGCGGCCCCACGACCGAGCCGATGATGTAGTGCGTCGTTTCGACCGAGGCCATCCAGTCCCGCATCGCTTCGTTGATGGCGTCTCTCAGCGTCCGCGAGCCACTGGTGACGGGCCGCACTTCGGCCCCCATCATCCGCATGTTGAAGACGTTGAGCTTCTGTCGGCGGATGTCCTCTTCACCCATGTAGACGACGCAGTCGAGGCCAAACCGGGCGCAGGCGGTCGCGGTGGCCACGCCGTGTTGACCGGCGCCGGTCTCTGCGATGACTCGCTTCTTTCCCATTCTCAGGGTGAGCAGCGCCTGTCCGATCGTGTTGTTGATCTTGTGGGCGCCGGTGTGATTGAGATCTTCCCGCTTCAGATAAATCTTCGCCCCGCCGCAGTGCTCGGTGAGCCGTTGTGCGAAGTACAGCGGGCTGGGACGCCCGACAAAGGTCGACAGATACCCATCGAGTTCCTTCTGGAATGCGGGATCCCTACGTGCCGTGTGGTACTCGTGAGTCAGTTCTTCGAGGGCGTGCATCAGCGTTTCAGGGACGAACCGCCGCCCGAATTCACCAAATCGCCCGGCTGCATCGGGCACAGATTTCAATGCCGTCGTCATGGAATCCATCGACTGAATGCCTCGTAACTAGGGTCGCAGACAAGTATAGTCGTCGGCGGATGGCAAGATAACTCTGTGGAAACTGGGCCGTGCGGCTACAGTTTCCACTTCTCAGCGATCTCTGCGCCTCTGCGTGAGCTGCTGATTCCCGGTCAAAGCGAGCCGGCATCGCACACCAAACCGGATCGGCAGAGAGATCACGCGGAGGCGCTGAGTTCGCAGAGACCACCACGATTAACGTAATTGCGATCAACATCAGAGACAGACTGGATTATGGCGGAGAACGAACCCTCAAACGAATCCCACCCCGAGGAGGATGCCCAGCCTCAGCCGGCTGCCGAGGAGCGCGCCCCCGCGGCGGCGGCGCAACCCATCCGTCTGCAACGGTTCCTCGCCCAGTGCGGCATCGGGGCACGCAGGGAATGCGAAGCCCTGGTGACGAGCGGGCGAATCACCGTCGATGGGCAGACGGTCAATGAACTCGGCACCAAGGTCGAACCGAAGAAGCAGGACATTCGCCTCGACGGCGAACGGCTCAAGGTGCAGACCAAGCAGACTTTCATCTTCAATAAGCCGCCGGGCGTCTTGTGCACGATGAAGGATCCCCAGCGCCGCCCCCGCGTCGTTGATTTCTTCCCCGCCAGCGGGCCGCGCCTGTTCACGGTCGGCCGTTTGGACGAAAGCAGCACCGGGCTGCTTATTGTCACCAACGACGGCGATCTCGCCCAGAAGCTGGCGCATCCGAAGTACCGCATCTATCGCACCTATCACATTCATGTGGCCGGCATCCCCGGACGCGATGCGCTGGTGGCCGTCAAGCAGGGATTGTGGTTCTCCGAGGGCAAGTTCAAAGTGCAGAACGCGAAAGTGTTGAAGCGCCAAGGCCGCAGCACGATTCTCGAAGTGGTGCTGCGTGAAGGACAGAATCGCGAAGTCCGCAGGCTCTTTGAAAAAGTCGGTCACAAGGTGATGAAACTCAAACGCGTCGCCTTCGGCCCGATTCGGCTCGGCAGCCTGTCGATCGGGAAGTTTCGCCCGATGTCGAAAGACGAGCTGGGGGGATTGCGTCACATCATCGAGCGCAACCAGCAACCGCCAGATGCAGAGGACGAAGCGGGCGAAGATCGCCCACGGCGTCCCAAGCGCGGCAAACGGCCGCAGCGACCGGCGAGGCGACCAGAGACTCGCCGCACCAGCGAGGCTTACGAGGTGACGGAAGATGCAGATCGTCCTCGCGGCGCACAACGCCATCCCGCGAGCGGCACGGGCGGTCGACGCCCTGGCGGCCGGCAGTCCGAGGGACGCACATCAGCGGGGCGACCGACAACGGGGCGTCCCTCGAGTGGCCGACCAGCAACGGGCCGACCTGCCACGCCTCGACCTAAAACCGGCCGACCGTCATCGGGTCGACCTGCAACCGGGCGACCGCGAACGGATCGGGAAGGTTCCCAGGAAGAAGGGCAATCGACCAGACGTGGCGAACGCCGTTCCGAGTCCGAGACCGGCAAGGCCCAAGGCTCACGCCCCGTCCGCCCCCGCCGACCCGGCAAGCCACGCCCGCCAGGCAAGCCCCGCCGACCGGGAAAACCTCGAAGGCCTGGATCTGGGGACGAGCGGTAATTGCCACCGATTTGACGAATTGCGCCATCGAATCGTGCCCGGAGTGCGTAGTCTGAGTCGTTGGATTCCACTTCTCAATTCTCCATGGCGATGCGAATGACGTCGCGATCATTCTGGTTGATGCCGATCGGAATCGGGCTGATGGGCGTCGGTTCGCTGGCGACAGTCACGTACTTGGATTCACGCGAAAAGTGGCCGCGATTCACTGTCTCCGCCGAGACGACCGTTCTCACCGAACCACTCACCCCGGAAGGGTTTATCGACTACGCCGAAGCGGCGCGTCGCCGAATTCAAGACATCCGACCCGAAGACAACGCGGCCCGGTTGTTGCTGGAAGCCCTGGGGCCGGAGGGGCTTCGTGATCCGTCTCAGTGGGAATCGGCATGCGAACAAATGGGCCTGTCACCGTTGTTGCGGGAGGGCGATTACCTGATTTCGGTCGAAGAGTGGCTCAGACCAATCGCCGAGGAACACGGCGTCGAAGTCAACGAGATTCGTTGGGACTTCGAGGATGAGATCTCGATATGTACGGAGATCCCCTGGCGAGCCGATGAACATCCGGAAGTCGCCGGCTGGCTCGCCGTGAACAAGTCACCCTTGCTCAAGGCGATTGAGGCATCGAGGCATTCGGACTTTCGTGAGCCAGTTGAGGCAGGAGGCTGGTTCTATGGCTCTCTTATGGAGCGGATCCAAGTCTTTGGGCGTCTGCTCACCCTGCGCGCGATGCAACGCCTGGAAAGTGACGATCTCGCGGGAGCGTGGGAGGATGTTCTCGCCACATATCGGCTTGGGCGGCTCGCGTCTCAGGGGGACTCACACTACTTCATCGCGGGCGGTTTCGAATCACTCGCCAGCGGTGCGACTTCGGCAATTCTCTCATCACCATTGATGACACCGGCGTGGCTCGACAGGATCGAACGCGACTGGGAACGGCTTCCGAAGTGGCGCGACTATGCGGACTACGTCGACACTGCACAACGGATGCAGGTACTTTCGTTCATTCAGGAAACTTCGCAGCGCTCTGCCGAGGGCTTCGCCGAGTCATGGAATCTGAAGTCCACCACCATTCCCACGGACCAATGGCTGCTTCAGATCTACTTGGCTCGCGTGAACTGGGACCAGGTGATGATCGATGCCAATCGGCGGGTCGATGACTTGCGAGACGCTGCTGCAGAACTCGATTTGGTAAAGAGAGCACAGTTACTTGGGTGGTACGACGATGTGGATCATTCGCTCATTCGCTCATGTTGCGAGTTGAAGATCTTTGCAGACGAGTCGATACAAAGCCTGGTGGTGCGCGGCTCGACATGTGTCGAAGCCTATGCGGCGGAGACGACGCCCAGAAACATCGAGACTCAGTCGCAATACATCAAGATCGCGATTGCCGTCGAGCGACACCGGTTCGATCACGGTTCGATACCGGCCATGCTGTACGAACTGGTGCCGGATTACCTCGACGAAGTTCCGGTCGATCCGTATGCGCCGACGCAACGGGTGCAGTACTTCCCGGCTACGAGCGACGGTTACGTTATCCACAACGCGGGGTGGCGACGGCACGATGAACTTGAGCCGCCGCCCGACGAGAACCGGTATTCGTTTCGCGTTCGCATGTCAGTCGCACCTTGGTTGCTGCCGGATGACCCGAAGTGAAGCTCGTTCCGTGCGATAGCTGGCGGCGATCGCGAATGAATCACGTCATCCGAAGCTCATCACGTGCTTTTCGTACGCGATGTCATAGCGCTTCATCTTCTTGTAGAGCGTCGTGCGGTTGATGCCGAGGGTTCTGGCGGTTTCCTGGCGGTTCCAGCCGTTCGATTCGAGGGCGTCGATGATGATCTGCCGCTCGGGATGGGCGAGGGCGTGCTTCAGACTGCCGCCGGGGAGGCGGCCCGCCATCGAATGACCGACAAGATCTTCCCTGCGGATCGTCTCAGGCAGATCGGCCACCGAGATGACTTCGGACTTCGCCAGCACGACGGCCCGTTCGATGACGTTCACCAGTTCACGAACATTGCCGGGCCAGCGGTAGCGCTGCAGGGCCTGCATCGCGGCATCGTCGAAGCCCTTCACCGTTTTGCCGGTCTGCTTGTTGAAGTCTTCCAGGTAATGATCGACGAGCAACGGAATGTCGCCGATACGCTCCCGGAGCGGAGGCTGCGTGATCGAAATGACATTGATGCGATAGAACAGATCCTGCCGGAACTCGCCGGTGCGGACGCGTTCTTCGAGATTGTCGTTCGTGGCGAGAATCAGTCGCACGTCGACCTTAAAGGTCTTGTTGCCGCCGACGGGTTCGAACTCGCGGTCCTGCAATACCCGCAGGAGTTTGACCTGCAATCCCGGCGATGCGGTCCCTACCTCGTCCAGAAAGATCGTGCCACCATCGGCCTGCAGGAACTTGCCGGGCTTATCGTGAGTGGCGCCAGTGAATGAGCCGGCGACATGCCCGAACAATTCGCTTTCCAGCAACGTCTCGGGGAGCGCGCCGCAGGCCACTTCGACGAAGGGCTTGTCCCGCCGGCTGCTCTGCTGATGGATCGCCCGAGCCGTGATCGTCTTGCCCGTGCCGTTTTCGCCCAGGATGAGCACGTTCGTCCGCGTGTCGGCCACGCTTTCGATCAGATCGAACATCTTCGACATCTTGTAGTCGCGGCCGATGATGTTCGACATGCCGAAGCGTTCATCGAGCTGCCGGCGGAGCTTCTTGTTCTCTTCGACGATCCGCTGCTGCCCGAGGGCGCGCTGGATCGAGAAGTTGAGTTCGTCATCGATCACGGGCTTCGTGAGATAATCGAAGGCCCCCATGCGGATGGCTTCGACCGCGCTTTCGATGGTGCCGTAGCCGGTCAGCAGAATGACGGCTGTTTCGGGGCGCTGCGCTGACGCCCATTCGAGCAGTTGAAACCCGTCGCGATCGGGCAGATTCACATCGCAGAGCGCGACATCGAACTTGTAGTCCTTCAAGCGATCGATGGCCTGCCCGCAGTTGGTGGCGGTTTCGGTGCGGTGTCCCAGACTCCGCAGATAGTCGGCCATCGCTTCGCAAATGGCGTGGTCATCGTCAACGACAAGCAGCGAACCGTGGTGAGTCATCGGAGAGGGCTTTCGGCTGGTGGTCAATTGCCAGCGGCATCCCGCTACGCTCCGAGTCGATGTCCCCGCTGCCTTTTGCAGATGAAGACTGGGCGCGGAGTCACATCCACGAAGTGCGGAGGGTGATTACGCTCGACCGGCTGTAGCGATCATGACGATGGTAGTTGTCGTTCCGAACGCGATGCGGGGCAGCGGCGACGTCGTGTCGGCCGCTGCTTGCAGTGCGTCGGATTCGCCACATCTGTGGCGATGCCGGGAGCCGTGTTGAATTGAGGGCACACAAACCTAGACCGCAAGTTGCACCTCGTCAACAAGGTTTGCCTCACTTTCCCAGTCTGGTGGTCGCGAGGCCGCATTCACTGGTGTTTTCAGGTGATTTGACGGTTTGTCAGGATGTTGACGGCAGGCAACAGGTCGGATAGCGTCAACGCAACCGCGTTCACTCTGTCACTCATTCGGGAGTCGTGTCGTGAGAACTTCGTTCGCAACGGTATTGCTGATCGGTTGTGGATTCGCCGCGTTTCAGTTGGCTGCCGACGACGAGAAGGTCGAACGGGACGCGAACATCGAAGGTCGCTGGACCATCACTGATGGTTCAACCCTCGATGGCAGCGAGTATGGCGGCACGGTGACGATCAGCGAAGACGATCGCATCTATACAGTCGAATGGGAGACGGATGCCGGCAGCTATCCCGGCCTCGGCCTGCGTTACGGCAATGACCTGTTCGTCGGCTGGGGCACCGCTGATTCGGGCGTGGTTGTGTATGAAATCGCCGAGAACGTCATCCTCGAAGGGGATTGGACCTATCCCGGCCTGGGAAGCATCGGCAGCGAACGCGTCTCGCCGACCCAGAACGCGACTCAATTGCCCGGTCGTTACTCGATCGTCGGCACAAACAGTGACGGTTCTCAATACACCGGCACCCTGCTGATCGAACAGAACGGCGATGTCTATCAGCTCACCTGGGGAGGTCTTGCCGGCCCGGCGACCGGAGTCGCGATCCGCGTCGGCGACCGGCTGGTCGTCGGCTACGGCGCGCCGGAGGGAGCCAACGGCATCATCCACTATCACTTCGACGGCGAAACCGCTACCGGATCATGGGCCATCGACGACGCCGATGCCTTGGCGACCGAGAATCTGGAACGAAGCCGATAGTTCGTCTCCTGGAGTTGAAGTCTGCAATGCCACATCATGCAGGGCAATTCATGGAAACCCGCGGTCGAACGCGAAGGTATGATCTTTTCAGGAGATGCCGCGCCTTCACGTTGCGGAGAATCCATTGATCGGCTCGATGCTGCTGCCTTTGTCGGAGACTTGTGGCGGCGCGGCAGGAAATGAATCAACCATGCAAAGTCCGAACTAATGCGTCGCTTCCTCAAGGTGTTCGTCATTCTTGTCGTGCTGGGTGGCCTCGCGGTGGCCTCGGGCAACGCTCAGAAGTACTGGCACGAACGAAACCGTCCGAAGTTCCGCACGACCGACGTCGATCAGGGGGAAATTAACCTCGTTGTGAATTCGACGGGTACGATCGAGCCGGTGTTGTCGGTGCAGGTTGGCGCATTCGTGTCCGGCCCGATCGCTGAACTCAATGTCGAGTTCAACGACGAAGTCGAGGCTGGTGAGATTCTGGCGGAAATCGATTCTCGCCTCTATGACGCGGCCGTTGCTCGCGACGAGGCGGCATTGGCGATTCGAAACGCGGAAGTGATCCGCACGACGGCGCGGCTGCAACAGGCCATCAATGACGAGCAGCGCGCCATCGGCCTGAATTCCGACAACGAAGACTACATCTCCGACAGCGAAATGGACCAGTACCACTTCGCCCGCATGGCTCTCGAAGCCGAATTGACTCTGGCGGAGGCCGGCATCCTGCAGGCGCAGGCGAATCTCAACAATTCACTGCTCAATCAGAGTTATGCGAAGATTACGGCGCCGGTGAGCGGCATCATCATCGATCGCAAGATTTCTCCGGGACAGACGCTGACATCTCAGTTCCAGACTCCCGAGTTGTTCGTGATCGCTCCCGACATGCGCGAGAAAATGCACATCGTCGCCTCGGTCGACGAAACCGACATCGGCCTCATCCGTCGCGCGCAGGACGAAGGCCAGTCCGTCGAGTTTACCGTGGACGCCTATCCCGGAGAGCTCTTCACCGGAACGATCTGGCAGATTCGTCTGAGCCCCACGACCACGCAGAACGTCGTGACGTATCCGGTCGTGATCTCGGCTCCAAATCCGGATCTCAAGTTGCTGCCGGGTATGACGGCCGACATCACCTTCCAGGTCGAACAGAAGACGGCAATCGTCCGCATCCCCAATTCCGCGCTGCGCTACTTTCCCAAGCGGGAGCATGTGCGTGAAGAGGATCGTGAATTGTTGGACGGCGTCGCCGAACAGCGTGAGTTATCGAACGACAGCAACGCCGAGCTTCCGCCGGCCAGCGATCAGGCGGAAGCCGACCGCAATCAACGCGTGCGGCATGTCTGGGTGAAAGACGGCGAATTCTTGCGGGCGATCGAGGTCGTGACTGGCATCAGCGATTACAAGTACACCGAATTGATCTCGGGCGACGTGAAGTCCGGCACGGAACTGGTCATCGGTCTCGAGACTGAAACGTAATGGTCACTCTACGCATTGCGCTGCGGGCGCTGGCCAAGAACAAGATGCGTGCCGGACTGACCGTGTTGGGCGTGGTCATTGGCATCGCCGCGGTGACGACCATGGTATCGGTTGGCCAAAGCGCCGGATCGCTCGTGCAGTCTCAATTCGAGAGTCTGGGGACGAACGTCATTGTTGTCTTTCCCGGGACCGGGCGGCGCGACGGCGTGTTTCAGGGGCCCTTGCCGACACTGACGGCGGCCGACGCCGACGCGATTGGCGACGAATGTCCGCAGGTGTTGGCGGCTTCGCCCTTGATCGGCACATCGGGCCAGGTGATTCATGGCAACGACAACTGCAGTCCCGACGAAATGTTCGGCGTCGGCGCCGACTATCTGATGGTGCGCAACTGGGAGCTGCGCGCCGGCGGATTCTTTTCCGAACGCGAGATCGTCTCGGCCGACAAGGTGTGTGTGATCGGCCAATCGGTCGTCGAGAAACTGTTTCAGACCACCAATCCGATCGGAGAGACGGTGCGGATTCGCAATATCCCATTTCGAGTGATTGGAGTGCTGGCCGCCAAAGGGGCCAACATCGTGGGTAACGATCAGGACGACATCCTCCTGATGCCGTACACCACTGTCCGCAAACGTATTGAAGGGTCGGAATTCGACAACGTGCACGCCATCATGGTTTCGGCGCGCTCGACCACCCACATGGCCGCCGCCGCCGAGGAGATTCGCCAGTTGCTGGCCGAACGCCATCAAATCGCACCGGGACAGGTCGAAGACTTTCAGGTGCAGAACACCGTCGAGATTGCCGCGGTGCTGGGGATCATCACAGGCACTATGACGGCGATGCTGTCGTCGATCGCCGGCATCTCGCTGCTCGTCGGGGGCGTGGGCATCATGAACATCATGCTCGTTTCCGTGACTGAACGAACGCGCGAGATCGGCGTGCGCATGGCCGTCGGAGCAAAAGCGAAAGACATCCTCCGACAGTTTCTGGTCGAAGCCGTCCTGTTGTCGTGCGTGGGAGGTGTAATCGGCTTCGCGCTCGGTGTCGGAGCATCGGTGGGCATCACCTATCTCATCAATTCGGTCACCAGCGGCGCCGATTGGCCCATCGTCATTTCCTGGCAGGCGGCTATCGCGGCCCTCATATTTGCCAGCGCCGTGGGAGTCTTCTTCGGCTATTACCCCGCCCGCCGCGCGAGTCGCCTCGACCCGATCGAAGCGCTGCGGTATGAGTAGGGGCGCCGCGAGTCAGTTCTCGTTCGACGGCTGATCTTCGGTCGCGGCAACTGGATCCCACCAGTTCCTTTCGGGCGACGTGTCTTCCAGCACGGCCGTGCCTGGACTGGCCGAGTTGATCCGAAAGCGCGGGGCGAACTGAGACTCGTATTCAAATGAGACAGACGACAATGGTGATGGGGCCGACTCATTCATGGACTGCGGGTCTGGAACCGCTTCCGGTTGCGGAATGGGATCCGGCAACAGTCGCGGCGCGGCGTCGAATGGCGACCCGGCATCGGGTTGTGGAACGTCGATCAGCGGCTCGGGCAGGAAGGGAGATTCCAGCGGGAGCGGCGGCGGTGTGCCCTCTCGTTCTCGTCGTTGATCGCGAATCTCCTCGAATGGGTTCGTCAGATCGAAGGACTCCTCGCTGGGAGCGTCACCCACCGGATAGATCGGCTGGTTGGCCGTGGGAGTGATCGCGATGGGATAACATCGTTCCGCGCACAGCGGTCCCGCGAACGCCATTCGCTCTTCGACGAAGCGAACCCCGTGAGTCTCCAGAATCGTGCCGGAATCGCGTTCGAGATTGGCGAGTTCCGAGTTGTATTGCGTGAGAGATTGAGCCTCGGCGCTGACAGCGTCCCCCCAACTGGCAATGGCCTGCAGGACGTTCAGGAAGATTGTCCGCCCGTTGAAGAACTCGCTGCTCTGCTGCATGAGGTTTTCGCGAGCCGCGTCGCGCGCATCCTTGAACGCCACATACTGTGCATAGAATTGATCGAGGTTACGAATGTCGAGCGCGAGCTGATGTGTCGCGGAATGCAGCCCTTGCGTCAGGTTGGCGCGATCCCGCAAGATGATTTCATCCTGTCTGCGGAGCGCGGCGCGGCCTTGCCGGAGACCGATCGGGACCGAGAAGTTGATGCCGAGAGTCCAGTCGGTATGAGCCCCGCCGTTGGTCGAGATCGCCGGTCCCGCGGGCGTCACGCCGCGCAAGCCGTCCCAGCGATAGAGTGCCACGGCGTCGAGCGTGGGTTGTGCGTCGTTTTCGGCGACATACCGTCGTTGGTCGTCGGCTTCGATGATCAGCTTGAGCTCGATAATGTCCGGCCGGTACCGCTCGGCGACGAAGAGCAGTTCCTGCCAGCGAAAATCGAGCTGGTCGACATGCGGCGGGGTGGTCGGTATCACTTCCCCAACTTCGGTGGGAGAGAGGCCCATGACATTCAGCAAGGCGGCCTCGCGCTGCAGCACGTTCGATTCAGCCGCGACCAGCGTGGCACGAAAGCTGGAGACCGCCAGCCGCGCCTGAGCCAGATCGGCGAGATTGCCCAGTTCACGTTCGACCCTCGCCAATTCGCGCTCGTACGCGAATTCGAGCTGCGTCACCTGTTGTTCCCGCGCCCAGCGATCCGTGCGGGCAAAGACCAGCGACCAGTAACCGTTAATCACTCCGCGGACCAACTCCTGCATGCCGTCTTTGAATTGAAAATACGACCGCTCGGTGTCAAGTCGCGCAACGAGAATCGGGGCGAGATTGGCTTCGAGACCTCCTCCCCGCAGCAAGGGCTGCACATAACTCATCTCGGTGAAATGGCTGGTCCGCGGATTAAGCGGCGAGGGGCCGGGATCAAACTCGGATTGAGCGACGCCGACACGCAGGCCGGCTGTCCCCCCGAGTGGATTGGTCTGCGACAACTGGGCATCGAGGTTGTACAGCCCGGCATCCGTGCCGAAGATCGCAGCGCCAGGAGGAAAAGGGGCGAATACGCCCGTCGCGGTCTGGTCTTCGGCGAACGTATTGTTGAGCGACAGATTGGGATCGAATCTCCCGCGGGCTTCGTCGATCGTCGCATTGACGATCGCGGGATCGTAGATCGTCTGACCGGACGAGGTGGCCGTCGCACCCGCCAGCACGCGGATGACCTCGGAATTCTCGAGGGCGATCATGATCGCCTGATCGAGCGACAGCATCAATTGTGGCCCGCCGCCATCGGGGTTCAGCACGGTGCGGGGCGCGGAGGCGCTGGGCAAAGGCGTTTCAGGCAATGATTCCGGGGCGCGGAACTCAATGTGAGTCTGTTCGGGATGGACCAGATCGCGCACCTCCCGCGCGCTCTGACAGCCCAATTGGACCGCCAGGAGGAAGATTCCGACTGCACGCAATGTCCCCACAATGCGCAATGCCATGCTTGTGATATCGGCACCGATTACGCCTGATTTGCGTCAATCCGCGTCTCGATGGCCTGGTCGACTTCTGCCGTCTCGACCGCCTGTAGCGTTTGTAACGCCTGGGCGAAATCTGGCGTGTCGCACACCACTTCGCCGTCGTGCAGGACGATGGTGCGGTCGGCGTGTCGTGCCACGTACTGGTCGTGTGTTACCAGAATCACGGTAATATTGTCCTGTCGATTCAAGTCCCGAAACAGGCCGATAACTTCGCGGCTGGTCTTCGAATCAAGGTTCCCCGTCGGTTCGTCGGCCATGAGGATCGTGGGACGGTTGACGAGCGCGCGAGCGATGGCCACGCGCTGCTGCTGCCCTCCCGAGAGCTGGCTGGGGTGATGGTCGAGACGGTCCCCCAGTCCGACCCGCGTGAGCATTTCCTTCGCCCGCTGATGGCGCTCGCGAGCGGAAACGCCCTTCGCATACAGCAACGGCAGCTCCACGTTTTCCAGGGCCGAGGTGCGGGCCAGCAGGTTGAAGTTCTGAAAGACGAATCCCAGATGCTGATTGCGCAGCGCCGCCCGTTCGTCCTTCGTCATCGTGACGACCTCCTGGCCGTCCAGCAGGTAGCTGCCGCTGGTGGGTCGGTCCAGACACCCCAAGGTGTTCATCAGCGTCGATTTTCCGGAACCCGACGGCCCGATGAGCGCTACATACTCGCCGCGCTCAATCGACAACGTCACCTGCTTGAGGGCTTGGACCTGCACTTCCCCCAGGTCATACGTCTTCGTGACGTTCGTGAGTTGGATCAAAGGCAATGGCACGTTCCGTACGAACGAGTTTTGAACGGTCGAACAACTCCGGCGCAGATCACTGTTTCGCGATTCCGTCGTGAGTCTCACTGTGAAACAAGGATCGCGACCTTGAGAGGTGCATCTTAGCCGTTCAGCCGGCGGCGCGGAGGGCCGAGTCCCAAAGCCATTGAGGGAGCGCGAACAGGATGATCGTCGCGGCGGCACAGAGGCCGCCCGCGATCCAGGCCGGGGCCTGCACGGTCGGAGGTTCTGATTGTTGCGCCGGTTCCAGGTACATCAGCGACACCAGGCGCAGGTAGTACCAGGCGGCGATGGCGGCGTTGACGGCCAACATGATCGCGAGACCTTGCCCGAACGCTGTTCCTTCCGACCATGCGGCAAGAAACAGATTGAGCTTGCCCAGGAACCCGGCTGTCGGGGGAAGACCCGTCAAACCGAACAGGCAGATCGCCAGCAGGAGCGCGGTGATCGGTTGCGTGCGACTGAGGCCGGCGATCTGTGTGTCGGTCTGCACGGGTTTCGCCGAGTTGCCAATCCCTGCCAGCAACGCAAAGACGCCGATCGTCGTGATGCCGTACACCACCAGATAGAACAGGAGCGCCGTCGTCCCGCTCACCGCGCCGGCATTGGCTCCGACGGCGAGGCCGGTCAACATGTAGCCGGCATGTGCGACGCTCGAATACGCGAGCAGCCGATGCAGATGCTTTTGCCTGAGTGCCAGCAGGTTGCCGCCGAACATGGTGAGTGCCGCCAGCACCGCCAGCACGTCGCGCGTCGGTTGATCAGCCGTCCAGTCGCCGGGCAGGAACACTCCCGATGCCAATGGAACCAGCCGCAGCAGCGCGACGAAGCCGACAATCTTGGGAATGATCGACAGCACCGCGGCTGCCGATGAAGTGACTCCCTGAAACACATCCGGCGCGTAGAAGTGGAACGGCACGGCCGTGATGCGAAAACCGAGTCCCGCCAGAATGAACATCATTGCCACTCGCACCATCTTAAGATCGCCGAATCCTTCGTCCGCCGCGGCATGTGCGATGCCGACGAAGTTGGTCGTGCCTGCTGCCCCAAACAACCAGCTCACGCCGTACAGGAACACAGCCGCGGAAAAGACGCTCAGCAGAAAATACTTGACGGTTGCTTCGCGCATCGCCCGGTCGCGGCGAGGCAGATAGAGCAGCACGTAAGTCGGAATGCTGACCAACTCCAGCGCCAGAAACAGGACGATGAGGTCATTCGCACACGCGGCCAGGTTCACTCCGGCGATCATCGCCAACAGGCAGGCGTGCGCCTCGGCTGAGTGGCCATCGTCAATCTGGTTCCACATCAGCAGCGTCAGGACGGCACCCAGCGACAATGACGCGCCGCGGGCGAACCACGTCAGGCCGTCGACGCGGAATGGTCCCAGGCCATCGCTGTCCGGATTCCCGGTGAACCACACGAGCCAGGCGATCCCTAGGCCGACGAGGGCCAGGGCGCCCCAGCGGTGCCTCACGCCGGGACTGGCGGATCCCGTGCTCGTCGCCAGGAAAGGCCCGACGAGAAACATCAGGCAGACCGTCGCCAGCAGGACGATCTCCGGAACAATGAGTCCGGCAGCGGCTTGAATGCGTTCAATCTCCGTCACGGGTCAATCTCTCCCCTGCTGTCGTAGCTTGCGCGTCGGACGTTTTCGGCCTGAGGTGTTGTGCTGG
>JANNSB010000307.1:0-1932 GCA_031402175.1 Planctomycetaceae bacterium | reverse complement strand
GTTCCCGTGCGGCACGATTTGAGCCGGGTGATAGTCCCAGTGACTCGTGTCATGCCAGTGATAATGCGGTCGGGAGCCAAAGCTGAAATAGAAGGAGGACGAGCCATGCGAGTAGCCCGACGAGTAGCTCCTAAAGCCTGGCTCGTACCCGTACCGATGACCCCCATCCGCCTGAGCGCTCCCGGCGAAGATGGCGAGCACCGCCACGACGCCACAAATTGCCAATGCCTTTTTCATCATGTGCTCTCCTCAAACAGTGTGTGAGACTGGAGAGCCGGTCTGCATACCTGACGCCCCCTACTAAACACTTAGCGGGCCAGGGCGATTGGAGGGGACAGGCAATCTGCCGATTTTGCCGACGTTGCCGAACTGGCCGGCCATCTCGACGAGGAAGGTGCCGAACCGCAACTGGTTCTGACGATCGACGGGGAGTCCTACCGAGGAAACATCGAACACAGTCATGACCATGGTCATAGCCACGATTGACTCGATGCGCGCCGTCAGCTCATAAGGTGAAACGGCGTGCCGCGTAAGACTACTGCCCACCGATAAAACGAAAACGCCCCGGTCCTCTGGGTGAGGACCGAGGCGGTTGTTGGCGATGCTGCTTCGTCAGCAGAATCAGTTACCAGTGCAGGTCGTAGTGACCGGTCTGGTGATAGTCATAGTGACCAGGTGTCACATGGTAGTGATTGCCATGTTGCATCACTTGGGTCGGGTGGTAGTCGTAATGGCTCGTGTTGTGCCAATCCTGATGCGGCTGGACAAATCCGTATCCACCGTATCCACCGTATCCAGACGACATGTGGGACTGGCTGAACCCGCCGTATCCACTGTATCCACCATAACCACCGTGTCCGCAGCCACCCGCCTGGACGTTACCAGCGAACAGAGCCAAAGCCGCGACGACGGCACAAAGCGTGATGAGTTTCCTCATGATGATCTCCTCAGAAAGTGTTGTGTGGCGGTCGTGAAAAGACTTGTTAGTCAGTGACCGCATTCACACTCGGCGAGCGCCGGAACCTCGAGGGGACACAAGAATCGACATGATTAGCGATTTGAGGGACAAGAAAGCGCACAACCAGCGACCAGGTAATGAGTTACGAATTGCAGCAGAGTTGGATTCTTGGACGAGGGCCTTCGGCCGGGTCCGTTTCAATCGATTTAGAGCGCAGCGTCAGATGTCATATTCCTTAAGAGAGACCACGGATTTGGCGGATGACGCGGGTCTTCACGGATCCGAGATCGCGCGGCTGATGTGGCTGGAATACTCAGATCTGCGGGAATCCGCCCAATCCGTGGCATCCGCGGTCCCTTTTTCTGCATTCGCGGGAGACGCTACAACATTGCGAGTTCCGGCAATCCAATACGCAAAAACGCCCCTCGAAGGATTCCCTTCGAGGGGCGCTGGGTTCTTAAGAGTGCAGAATTGCTGCCGCTTACTGTGGCAGGCCTGGAGGAGGCGTCGTAAACACGCCTTGTCCGCCTCCACCCGGAGGCGGCGCCTGCTCGGATCCGCCTACACCTGGGGGCGGAGCGTTTTCGCCCGCGCCATGCGTCGCATCGACGCCCACGTCGTTCATCAGGTGATGGATGGTCGATTCCATCAGGTCCATCTTGGACAAGATGCCAAGGCTCCCGATCTGTCGGTGATGATGCCGGCTCCAGACTCGGACCTCATCCTGAACGTGATGGAAGAGACTGTCGAGTCCGCCGAGACGCTCAGCGATGGCCTGCCGATCGTGCTGATGTTCCGCTTCATGAATGTACCTGGCGATCTGCAGGATCTCGTAGGCTTCCCCATAGATATGCGGATAATCGTGGTTGTGCGAATAGTTGTAGTGCAGGTCGAGACAAAACTGGTTCGACAGGGCCTCGAGGCGGCCGGCGAGGTCATCGACATGCGAGAAACTTCCGTACTCTACGTGCACG